>NZ_BBTF01000058.1:0-18730 GCF_000876115.1 Acinetobacter sp. NBRC 110496 | reverse complement strand
TTAAATCTCTATTTTTGGATTATCTTAAAATTTATATTGAATATCATAATTTTAAGAATAGCAAAGATATAAAAGGCACAAATATAACTCAAGTCCCTTCATATCACGAAGTTAGGAATGCAATTAAAGGATTGAAAATTTATGGTACACCACTACAGAAGTCCCCAAAATCATTTATTGGATGCTCTCCGTTAGATGCCAATTTGCCACCTTCAAAGTTCATAAATCTTCATCTAAATCTAGAAGAGGATGTTAGCAATCTGCCTGTGCTTTTAAGTAAATTTATACATGAATTTATGGCTACAAGATTAGATAATCAGAGAAATGGGACAGATGCCCAGCCTATTATTGACAATAAGGTTTCTGAAAAAATTCATAGCTTGAGCATCATTTTAGATGATTGTGCAAATTCACTTGAAGTACTCAAAAGAGCTGATGCAATTCTTACTGCGCTAATCAGCCTGATTTACTACGATAAAATTTTTGAAACAAAGATCAACAAGGGTAACATCCAGCAGTTTGAATCAGCGAATTATTCTAAATTTATGCTAAGTGAAATTCACGGCTCTGCAAACCAAACTATAATTGAGAATGCTATCAATCAAGATCGTCGCAACTCAATCAATCATACAGGCATGGATTATTTTTCCGATTTGTTCCAAACGCTTTATGAATTACTTGAAAATGATAAAGATATAAAAACCATAAAGCCTAAAAAAGCAACAATATTTATCACTTGTGGTATGAGGGACATACTTTATGAACATACATTTAGTAAAGCAAGTCTAAGTAAAGGTCTAAATGATATGGTGAAAAATTTATCACCAGAAAATTTATATGAGATCATCAATCTGTAAGGATGCAGACAACTTAACAGTCCGTATGATATACCAGTATCATCAAATTTATGGGTTTAACATCACTTACAAGCATCTAAAGAATATGGGTAGATTTATTTTTTTACAGTCTGCCCATAATTATGAATCGATAAAATCTCATAAACAGAATGTATAAGATCAAGAAAACTCATCCAAGATGAAAGTAAAGATAAGCAACAGTAAAAAACCAAATACAACAGACCATTCAAGCATAAGACCAAAGTGGATATTTGCAAAATTCCCCACCTTAAAATCAGTTTGGAATTCTACTAGAAATTTTCTTTCAACTAATATGATGTCCAAATAAGTAAAAAGATGTCTCTTTAGATATCACCTAATCCAATGTTTGATGAGGGGTAGGTTGAGGGGTAAAATCATAGATAAAAAACAAGCCCTTGTAAAAACAAGGGCTTATTTAAATATTTGGCGGAAGCGGTGAGATTCGAACTCACGGAGGACTCACACCCTCGTCGGTTTTCAAGACCGGTGCATTAAACCGCTCTGCCACGCTTCCATGTGCGTAAGAATACAAAGCTTGCCCTCTTTATACAAGAGAAATTTAACTGCAATGTATTCAAATGCATAATGTTTCATCAATTTTAGAGTTTTGCGGCTAATTCAGCACCATCTCGGATTGCACGCTTGGCATCAAGCTCCGCAGCGAGCTTGGCACCACCAATAATATGGTAATTCGCTGAAGTATTTTCACCGTCTTTAGGCATGAGATCCTTCACCGACTCTTGCCCTGCGCATACGACAATGGTATCTACACGCAATAATTGATCATGACCATTATGTTCAACCCATAAGCCCTCATCGGTCACGGCTTTATACTGCACACCACGCAACATACGTACCGCATGCTTTTTCAACTGTGCACGATGTACCCAACCCGAGGTCTTACCCAGACCAATCCCAAGCGGTGTGGTTTTACGCTGCAATAAATAGATCTGACGCACTGGAACTTCAACTTCTGGACGCTGCATCCCGCCTTCAGAGATATAGTTAGGATCTGGATCAACCCCCCACTCACGTTGCCATTCAGCTAAAGGTTGTGGCTGAGGTTGATGTGGTGGTTTTAACAGGAACTCTGATACGTCAAAGCCAATCCCGCCTGCACCAATCACGGCGACTTTATGCCCCACTTCTGCACCGCGTAATACTTCTGCATATGACAACACTTGAGGTGCGGTACTGCCTTGAATTTTTAATGCGCGCGGTACAACTCCTGTTGCAACAACCACTTCGTCAAAACCTTCACGTTCTAACTGCTCGCGACTTACACGTGTATTCAAACGGACATCTACACCTGTCTGTTTCAACTGCACTTTAAAATAACGAATCGTTTCATGGAATTCTTCTTTCCCAGGAACGACCTTGGCTAAATTAAACTGACCGCCGACATCATGATTGGCTTCAAACAGCGTTACGGCGTGACCACGGCTTGCAGCCACAGTTGCAGCTGACATCCCAGCGACACCACCGCCGACAACGGCAATACGTTTTGGTTTTTTAGTTTTGATATAAACCAGTTCTGTTTCATGACAAGCCTGTGGATTGACCAAACAGCTGACACGTTCATTCTTAAATGCATGATCCAGACAGGCTTGGTTACATGCGATACAGGTATTGATTTCATCCACACGATTGGTAGCCGTCTTATTCACCCAATAAGCATCTGCCAAGAATGGGCGCGCCATTTGCACCATATCAGCCTTGCCAGAAGCAATAATCTCTTCAGCAACATCAGGCATATTGATACGGTTGGAGGCAATCACAGGAACTGATACATGCTGTTTTACCGCTGCGGTATAGTCGACGAATGCGGCACGTGGCACTGAAGTCACAATCGTAGGTACACGGGCTTCATGCCAGCCAATCCCTGTATTAAGCAACGTAATCCCTGCTTTCTCTAATGCTTTAGCAACCACGATCACTTCTTGCATGGTATTGCCGTCATGCACCAGATCAAGCAAAGAGAGACGGAATGCGATAATGAATTTTTCACCGACTTTGGCCCGGATCGCTTTGACAATCTCTACAGGGAAGCGCATACGATTTTCAATATCGCCGCCCCAACGGTCAGTACGTTTGTTGACATGACTGCTCAGGAACTGGTTAATTAAATAACCTTCTGAACCCATGATTTCTACGCCATCGTAGCCTGCTTTTTTTGCCAAGCTTGCACAACGGGCATAATCCTCAATGGTTGCCAAAATTTGAGAATCCGACATCTGACGCGGTTTAAAGGGATTGATCGGCGCCTGAATTGGGGATGATGACACTGAAAATGGGTGATAACCATAGCGGCCAGAATGCAGGATTTGCATCAAGATTTTTGCACCATGCTTATGCACTGCGTGAGTCACAAGACGATGATGAGGAATATCTGCCAAGCTATTCATGGTTCCGCCAGCAGGGAGTAACCAACCTTGACGGTTTGGAGAAATACCTCCAGTAATAATTAAGCCAACCCCACCCTTCGCCCGTTCACCAAAATAAGCAGCGAGCTTTGGATAGTTAAAGAAACGATCTTCTAAACCTGAGTGCATTGAACCCATTACCACGCGATTTTTAATGGTGGTAAAACCTAAATGTAATGGTTTTAAGATATTTGCATAGCTAGTCATGATATTCCTTCTTAATTTTGGCTTTGCAACTTGTTGCATAGTACTTTAATACTTTTTTGTTGATTTGGGATGACCCTAGATAAAAATTTAATGGTTGAAAGTGTCAATTCAGCTTCAACAGCGATAACAAGCATCTTCATGCTGTCTATTAAGCATTGCAATCTAATAAAACCAAACATAAAAAAGCAGCCATATTGCTATGGCTGCTTTGAGGTGCAAACTTAAATCATTCCAGTCTCACTTAAGGAATAAAATGACTATTTCTCCAATCAAATACTAATATAAAAGCAAATCAATGCTGCTGATGACCTGAATAAGCAAGAGGATCTTTTTGTACTTTCATTTTTAAAGAACTCATCACGATTCCCAAACAGATCAACACCGCACCGATCAAGATGTTTAAGCTTAAAGGCTCATGCCAGATCAAAGAGCCAAAAAACAGACTCAAAATTGGAATACACATAATTGAGATCGAAGCCACAAAGGTATCCACCTGACTGACAATCCAGTTCCAAAGCACAAATGCAAAACCAGTTCCAATCACTGCAATATAAAACAGTGCTGATTCATTTAAAGGATTCAACCAAACTTGAGCATCAACAGGTTCAAAGCATAAAGCCATGATGAACATGAGACTGCCACCCAGCAAAAGCTGCCAAATGGTCAACTTGATTTTGTCATAACTCGCAAAATTCTTTTTGATAAAAACGGTCGATAATGCCCAAAAGAACCCTGAACCAATCAATAATACTTGTCCTAGCAATGACATATTCAGATGCACATGATGCAGTTGCGGCCAGAGAATTGCGATCAATCCCAATGCTCCAAGAACCAGTCCAATAACTTTCTGCTGATTCAATCGTTCATTTAAGAAGTAATGTGCCAATACCCCAATAAAAATTGGCATGGTAAAAACCAGTACAGCAGATAAACCTGAATCTACAAATTGCATGGCAAAAGTCTGGGTGGCATAGAAACCAAAACAGATCAACATGCTTAAAATGACCAAAGGCTTCCACTCAGCGGGCTGTGGCAAAATAGATTTTTTTAAAATCCGTTGCACTAGCATCAAGGTTAATGCCGCTAAAATCAATCGCGTAGAAATAAATAAGAATGCTGGGAAAACTTGTAAACTATGCTTGACCAAGCCCCATAACGAACCCCAGACCAAACACAGTAATGCAATTGCACTGACGACTCGAATATTCACATTTGCTACTCAACCGCTAGAAAGTCTGCTTAGTGTATAAAACAAATGACATCATGAATAATGTTATGTTTTAATAGATACATCATTTTTTTTGATGCTAATCTGATTTTGCATGCTGTTCTTGAATGGCTGAGATATTGAGGAGTTGCCGTGAATATTGATATTAGCGATATCCGATCTTTTGTGACTGTGGCAGAGCTAAAAAGCATTACCGCTGCGGCTAATAAGCTCAATTATTTGCAGTCTAATATGACTGCCAAAATAAAAAAGATTGAAAATCACTATAAACGCCAATTGTTCATCCGCAAGCCCAAAGGTGTGGAACTGACTGAATCAGGCATGAATTTGTATACTCAATACAAAAAAATGATTTTTACGTGGGAAGAAACTGAAAATAAAATCTATCAACAAGAAAATGTACTGCGCTTTGGCACCAATACCAGTCTAGGCGGTATGCGTTTTTACCCCTCTTTTAGCCAGCTCTATGAAGCCTATCCTGACCTTTCGATTACCATGAAGACAGGTCCAACAGGTTACATCGAGGATGAGATTTTAGCGGGCAATCTGGATATTGCCTATGCCCTGGGACATCCTAAACATAGAAATCTACAATATATTCAAAAGGCAGAAGATCAACTGGTCATTATCGGTAAAAACATGATCAACCATGATAGTCTGGAGGAATGTCTGAATCATCAAAATATCTTGCTGGCGTCTGAGCAATGCTGCTATGCCACAACCTTAGATAGTATCTACACAGACTATAAGCTTAAAAAAGGTGAACTCACTCATATTTATGATCATGAAGCCTTAATTCATTTTACCCAATTGGGTATGGGCATCTCGATGATTGCCAAATCATTGATCGAAAAATATAACATTCAATATTATCGGGAAACGCCTGAGCAGTATCGGGATATCGGGCTCTATCTGATTACACGCCATGATCATGTGTTTACCCCGATTGAGAAACAATTTATTGGCTTAAATGATTCGCTTTGATACAAGTTCGGCTTTACAAAATGAACAATGCTAATCAATCACAGGGACTTTAAATATAGGCTGTTTCTCCCACTTAAATATAGAGAAATATAACATCAGCACCCCAAGAACGGTTCCTACTGGAAAGTTATTGAGCATAAATACGGTCATAAAGATTGATCCAAACTGGCTGCTTGTACTCCCAGTTTTCACACTTCTTGCACATACAAAATGAACAAAAACTAAAGCAAATACCCCCAAGAAACTCCCAATCGAATATTGAGGAATATTCTCATAAAAACGATAAACAACTTTATAGATGAGAAGCGCGATTACGGCAATTGCCACCATTTTATGTAACGTTGAAAGAGTTTGATTTTGATCAACCACCATATTTTTATTTACCCTTTTCTATCATCTTATCGTAAAACTTTATATTTTTCTGATGTTAATCTATTTTTCAAATGAAAAAAAAAGAATTCCTTTCCCAACAGAAAAAAAATTGATTTGAAAAGTGATATAGTACTGAGCGTATAAATTCTCTTTGGTCACCGATGTATTAGGGTGCCTATTTCGAAATAGTTAGGACTAGCAATGACTGATAATGCAACGATCTTGCAGCATGTACCAGTAGGTAAAAAAGTTGGGATTGCCTTCTCTGGTGGTTTAGACACTTCAGCAGCTTTATTATGGATGAAACAGAAAGGCGCAGAGCCTTATGCATATACTGCAAATCTGGGCCAGCCTGATGAAGATGACTATGATGCTATTCCAAAAAAAGCTGAACAGTACGGCGCAGTCAAAGCTCGATTAATCGATTGTCGTTTACAACTTGCACTTGAAGGGATTGCTGCAATTCAATGTGGTGCATTCCATATCAGCACTGGTGGTGTACCTTACTTCAATACCACACCTTTAGGTCGTGCAGTAACAGGTACCATGCTTGTTACCGCGATGAAAGAAGATGACGTCAACATTTGGGGCGACGGCTCGACTTATAAAGGTAACGATATTGAGCGTTTCTATCGTTATGGTTTATTGACCAACCCTGCCCTCAAAATCTATAAGCCTTGGTTAGACCAAACCTTTATTGATGAGTTAGGCGGCCGTGCCGAAATGTCGCAATTCTTAATCGACAATGGTTTTGACTATAAAATGTCAAAAGAAAAGGCGTATTCAACTGACTCGAATATGTTGGGTGCGACGCACGAAGCCAAAGATTTAGAATATTTAAATGCTGGTATCAAAATCGTAGACCCAATCATGGGCGTTGCGTTCTGGAAAGACGACGTTGAAATCCAGCCTGAAGAAGTGAGCATTACTTTTGAACAAGGTATGCCAGTGGCACTGAATGGTCAACGTATCGAAGATCCAGTTGAATTCATTTTAGAAGCAAACCGTATCGGCGGTCGTCATGGTCTAGGGATGTCTGACCAAATCGAAAACCGTATCATCGAAGCGAAATCTCGTGGTATCTATGAAGCACCGGGTATGGCTTTGTTACATATCGCTTATGAGCGTTTGGTGACGGGTATTCATAACGAAGATACCATTGAACAATATCGCATTAACGGTTTACGTTTAGGTCGCCTACTTTACCAAGGCCGCTGGTTCGACTCACAAGCGCTCATGCTTCGTGAAACGTCACAACGTTGGGTTGCTAAAGCCATTACAGGTACTGTGACTTTAGAATTACGCCGTGGTAATGACTACACCATCATGAACACAGAATCTCCTAACCTCACGTATGAAGCTGAGCGTTTAACTATGGAGAAAGGTGATTCAATGTTTACGCCAATGGATCGTATCGGTCAGTTAACTATGCGTAACCTTGACATTACCGATACCCGTGCAAAATTGGGTATCTATACTGAAACAGGTTTGCTTGCAGTTGGTCAAGGTTCTGCAATTCCTCAATTGGAAAACAAATCAAAATAAAAGATTAGTAAATTAGTTTACTATTTTGAAAAGGCTGAATATTTTTATTCAGCCTTTTTTATTTTATCAAAGAAAATAGAGATGATTGAATCATCGCATTTATAGAACAATACGTCGCATTAAAAGACTATTTATCCCTATTATGAATCGATAATATAACCATTAAGCAATACATAATAATTTGGGAGATGAAAGATGAATGCTTATCTACATCGTAGTGAAAACCGTGGTCATGTCAAAGCAGGTTGGTTAGATACCTATCATAGCTTTTCATTTGGTAGCTGGTACAACCCGAAATATATGGGTGTCAGTGCGCTACGTGTGATCAACGATGATACGGTTGCTGCACATAATGGTTTCGGTACCCATCCCCATGACAATATGGAAATCTTGACCTGTGTACTTGATGGCACCATTTCACATAAAGACAGCATGGGCAATGAAGGCCAGATCAATGCCGGTGAATGGCAGTTGATGAGCGCTGGAACTGGGGTCACCCACAGTGAAATGAACAAGCATGATAAAGCGGTGCATCTGTTACAAATTTGGATTCAACCCAATGTGCAAGATGCCGAACCAACCTATCAGCAAATTCAACTCAATCCGAAAGATCATCCAAACCAATGGCACTTGATCGCAGGTGATGAATCTGCACCGATGTCGATTCGCCAAAATGCTGAAGTGAAAACTGCAGTGATTGAGAAAGATCTGCATTTAGAGATTACAGCACGGAAAAAAGTCAACTATGTGCATGTGATTTCAGGTGAAGTGATGATTGCCGATCATTTGGTAAAAGCAGGTGATGCATTATTGTTTGATGAGACTGCAACCATTACTGCATTGCAAGACAGTCAAATGATTTGGTTTGACCTTCCTTAAACTCGGTTTAACTTGTACCTCTTAACCTCAAGAGGTACAAGCTTTTTAATCATTACTACTATCACAACTGTTTGAATCTGAATTTGATTCAGTATTAAAACTACAATTATCCATGCGTCTATCATCATTATCTTGAAATGAGTCGCCGCTAGATGTGGTCGAAGAATATGAATGGTTATAATCAGAAGAATCTGGTGTAGTGCCAGTGTTCTTTGCAAAGAAAAACAATAAAACGAGACCAATCAAAATAACTAAAAGAATAAACATCAGCATCACTATCCCCTATTGTGACCCAATCTTTATTTCACACTATAGCTTAATTTTATCCAAGAATAATCGGCATTAAAAAAGCCCGATTAACGGGCTTTTCTACAACCTTGAACATTTTTAAAAACGATTTAAACCGTTTCGTTCGTTGTTAGCTGTGTATTCAGGTCATCATATCTTTGTTCATTTAGGCAAGATTTCTCTTAAATCCCAAATAGTATATGACTTCCTTATTGTTTAAATTAGCACCAACAGTGGGTTGGGTCAAGTAGCATTATTCTCTAAAGATTAGGCTATAATAAAAAAAGCCCCAAATCTTTTCGACTCAGGGCTTTGGAGTTTTCTTCACTTCATTCGAAGCTATAAACTTAAAAATCTTGGTAGGTATATCCAGACTCGAACTGGAGACCTCTACGATGTCAACGTAGCGCTCTAACCAACTGAGCTATACACCTAGAATGAGAAGCATAATATTCATTTTTTATGAGCTTCACAAGTTTTTTTACGACTGTTTTAGTGCAATCGCACAGTCTTTAAGCAAGCGCTTAAATTCTTGAATATTTCCGCTATCTTTTTGCTCTAAAAAAACAATTTGTTGATATAACACAATCGTTTGTTCAAATACCTGTTTGTCTTGAACCTGATCTGCTAAACGCTGTATCCAGACCTGAAAAGTCTCTGCGGGTTGTTTATGCAAATGTTTAGGCAACTGCTTTTGAAACTTAAATACCGCTCTTTGATAATCTGCCTGCTGTCGCGTTTGTCTCCACCAATACCCCCCCACATAGATCACTAAAATCGTACCAGTGCCTGCAATCAAAACAATTACATAAGTATAACTTGAATCCAAACCGAGTCGGGACAACCAGTTTTTCTGCTTCTCTACATCGTAGCCTACGACTTTGCTTTGCCATTGATAGCTTAAGTAGTCACTCCAAACCCGCATATTTTTTAAAAACTTAAACTGTTGTAAACGCCAAGCCTTGCTTTCATTTCCCCATACCGTCTGGTCTTGTGCCAGATAATTTTGCATGCCTGTATCAATTCGTTGCGGCGCAATCATTGCGGTGGGGTCAATTCTTTTCCATTTACCATCAAGATAAACCTCACTCCATGCATGTGCATCTAACTGGCGTACTTCCCAACTCTGCCCATCAAGTGCTAATTGCCCACCTTGATAACCGATTACCACTCGTGCTGGAATACCAGCGTAACGCATTAGCATGACAAAACTTGAGGCGTAGTGTTCACAAAAACCTTTGCGACTGGAAAACAAAAACTGATCAATACGATCGCCACCTAAAGTACCTGGTGTTAAGGTATACACAAAGCCACTTTTTCGGTACCAAGAAAGCACAGATTGTAGATATTTTTCAGGTTGCTTTTGGCTCTGTTCAAAAAGCTGATGTGCCAATTGCTGTGCTTTTTCATCACGATTCGAGTCAAATTTGAGATTTAACTCAAGTTGACGTGATTGTAGGGAAATTGCTTCCCCCGAGTTAGGTCCTAACCACAACATTGGTATCGGTACATTGCGCTTAACCAATTTAGTCGGGCGAATACTATTGTCTTGATACAACTGCAAATAGCGCTCCTGTGGAATCGAGTATTCCAACCCCATAATCCAGTTGGCTTGCTCATCTGCCGATAAATATTGATAAGGCACACTCCGTGGTGCGGACTGCACATTTTTAATCTGTTGATTAAAGTCACTACTGGTCCATGTACTGCCATCATATTGATCCAACACCAAAGCTCGCCAGTACAGCTCAGATCGATTTGGAAATTGCGACATATTAGCTACAATCCGAAAGGCCAAAGCCGAAGACTGTGATAATTGAGCAATATCTCCTGGTGACATGCGATCACTCATCCCTGTAGTGGCTTGATTACCTTGAATTGGAACCGCCCAGAGTGGTGGTAAACGAGGAAAAAAGATAAATAGAATTAGAAAGAAAGGAATTGCGATTCCAACAAATTTAAGAATTTGTTTAACATCTTGCTTCAGTTGACTGGATGACAATTTATTTTGATTAAATAATCCCGTCTGGATTCGATACAAGCCGACTAAACACATCACAAATGTAGCAAAGACAATCATAGCCATCCAAAATGCTTGGCTATGTAACAGCAAACTCGCACTGACGAATAAGGCAAAATTAAAGATGATTAATAAATCACGTGTGTTTTTCGCTTCTAAACATTTGGCAAATAAACAGGTGCTTAAAAAGGCGACGCCCGCTTCAACCCCAAGGATTGTTTGATAATTGATATAAACGACACCTAAACACAATAGAATAAAGATCATCAAAAACCATTTAGGAAAAGGTGCCCAGCTCTGTTTACGATATCTCCGAACCAATAGCAGCCAGATCACCGCCCATAATCCAGTTAAAGCAGCAGGTGCGAAAGCAGTCTGCCCAAGCAACGCCAGCGCCAAGACAGCTAAGACACAGAAATAGATTTGTTGCGTCATCATTAAGCCTGCGCCAATAAAAGTTTTGCTTTAATCAACTGAACCTGCCCTTGCCCACTTTCCAAACGTGCATGCGGTAAAATCAAGGCATAATCATCACCCAATTGTTCGCATTGTTCGACCAAGCCCATCATAAAACTTAATTTTTCTTCATGACCTTGTGCTGGAATCTGTTGGTAATCAATTTCTAAATGTTGATGACTAGCCTGAGCCTCAAACATTTTGATCAAAAAACCCTGCCCACGCGCCACCTGTTTCCAAGCCACATTCTGATAAGAATCGCCTTGTTGAAAGCCTCTGAGCTCCTTAAATTCATCCAGACGATCATGTGCAGAAGTCGGTTGGCTTTTATGTTCTTTTTGCCAATCATAAGCTTTGGGTGCAATCCATATTTTTTGTTTTGGCGATAAATAAGTCCAAGCCCGCACTAAGCCCAAAGGGTAAGTTGAATAAATTTTAATGGTCTCAAATTCATAGTGTCCGCGTACCGCAACAACAACAGGCAGTTCAATACTGTGTTGAGTCTGGTCTAGATAAACAAGTTGCTCTTGAGTTTGCCACTGGATTCTCAAATAACGTGCTGAACTGACAGGCTGCTTAAATACGAGCTTTAAAATGAGTGTTTGATTGACTTGCCCAACCTCAGGTATCACAACATCGATTTGCAAAGCATGTAATTGTTTAAAGGTCAGATAAAAACTGATACACAAAATGGCGCTGATTAAAAAACAAAATCCTAAAATCAGGTTATTGGCATAGTTAATCCCTGCAATAAAGGTAATCAGAATCAGGATTAAATATAAAAAGCCTTGCTTATAGATAAAAACCAGTACATCTTTTTGTCGTAGCGTTTTACTGACACCCACCTGAAAGCGTTTGGCAATCCATTGGCTAAGCTGCTGTTTGAATCCAGTTTGCATATGCCTACACTCGCTTACAATGCTTCAACCGACTGCAAAAGTTGTTGTACCTCGGCTTCACCCAAACTCATACGATGCGCCGTAACAGCGACAAATACGGTTTGCACATCATCAGTCGTGACAAAACTGCGCCCCTCAACCAAGGCATAAGCTTGCGCTGCTGCCTTCAGTGCAAGTACACCACGTGTAGACAGCCCATGACGTTGCTTACGTGTTTCAGCAGCGAGATCCAGAATATAGTTAAGTACTGCATCACTGAGGAAAACCTGCTTTGCTAACTCACGTAAATGTAAGATATCAGCTTGATTAAACACGGCATCTAATTGATGAATCAGCACTTGGCGAGAGCTTTGCTGCAACAGTAACTTTTCTGCCTGACGAGATGGATAGCCTAGTGACAAACGCATCAGAAAGCGGTCAAGTTGAGACTCTGGTAATGCATAGGTTCCGCTTTGAAATAGTGGGTTTTGCGTTGCCAGTACCCAGAAAGGTTGTGGTAACGCATAATGTATCCCATCTACAGTCACTGCACCTTCTTCCATCGCTTCGAGTAACGCACTTTGGGTCTTAGGACTACAGCGGTTAATTTCATCCGCAAGTAAGATCTGAGTAAACACCGGTCCCTGCTTAAACTCAAACACATGTTCTTTTTGATTAAAAATATTGATGCCGATGACATCACTGGCCAACATATCATTGGTGAATTGAATCCGTTGAAAATGCAATCCTGCCAGACGTGCCAGAGCACTGGCCAAAGTGGTTTTACCCAATCCTGGTAGATCCTCAAACAGTACATGCCCACCTGCCAATAGACAGGTCAAAGCCAATTTAGTTTGCTGAGGTTTATCTAAAATCAGCTGATTCACTTCAATTAAAAAGTGCTCAATCTTCTGTGCAAAACTTTTAATATCTTGTTCTAATGACTGATTTTGCTGTTTTTTGTCCTGAACCGAAGTCTGACCCATGCCCCACATCATATTCTCCCCAAAATAAAACAGTGCATGCTTCAACATACACTGTTTTGCTTTTTTTTCAACGAAATCAATTGATTTCTAGCAAGGACATTTTTTCATATTGCCGCCCGCTGAAGGATAACGCGCATCGATACAATGACGATAAAAAGTCTTGGCATCCATGGGGGTTAGATCAGGATGATGTGCTTTCATATGCTCGACATAGGTTTCATAATCAGGCACACCAACCATGAGACGAAAACTTTGCTGTAAACGTTGCCACAGTACGGCGATACGTGACCAATTCTTCGGTGACAATAGCAAATGCTTCTGTGACATGATGGTGAATTTAATGATCTTCACAATCACTGAACCACCTTGTCGGGCAATTTTAAAGTCCATACTTACTCTCCTTTGATGCTATTCGCAGTCATCGGTGTTTCTGAATAAACTGCAGGCGCTTCATTGGCAGTAGGCGTTGGACTTGCCAAAGCACGGCGTACGATGCCAATCGAAGCAATCACCATCACGATTGCAACAATCATAAAGAACCCACACAACGCAGCGTTGATCTGGTTCGACATCACAATGGTCTGCATTTCAGCCACGGTTTTGGCTGGTGCAAGCACTTCACCACGCGCAATCGCATCCGAGAAACGGTTTGCTTGTGCCAAAAAGCCAATCTTCGGATTTTCATGGAAAATCTTCTGCCAGCCTGCAGTCATTGAGGTAATGAACAAGAAAATAGTCGGGACAATGGTGACCCACACATACTTCTCTTTCTTCATCTTAAATAGAATAACTGTCCCCAAAATCAACGCCATAGAGGCAAGAATCTGGTTACCGATACCGAATAATGGCCACAAGGAGTTAATCCCGCCTAATGGATCAACAACACCTTGATAGACAAAGAAACCCCAACCTGCAACGGCCACAAACGTTCCAATCAAATTACCCACAAATGAACTAGATTGTTTTACCGCTGGTACCACAATACCGACTGTATCTTGAACCATGAAACGACAGGCACGTGTTCCTGCATCTACCGCAGTTAAAATGAATAAGGCTTCAAATAGAATGGCAAAGTGATACCAGAATGCCATCATTGAACGGCTATTGAAAATTTCCGAAATGATGTGCGCCATACCAATCGCGAAAGTTGGTGCACCACCTGTGCGTGATAGAATTGAGCTCTCGCCCACTTCTTGCGCCAACAAGGTCAGCATTTCAGGACTAACGACAAAACCAAGGTTACGTACTGCTTCCGCAGCAGTATCAACCGTTGTGCCCAGAACTGCCGCAGGTGCATTAATCGCAAAATAGACACCTGGATCAAGTACCGTTGCACAGATCATGGCCATGATCCCGACAAAGGATTCCATGAGCATCCCACCATAACCAATCATACGAATATTGACTTCGTTATCGACCAGTTTTGGCGTTGTCCCTGAAGCCACCAAGGCATGGAAGCCCGAGATGGCACCACAGGCAATGGTAATAAATAAGAAAGGAAATAAACTACCTGCAAATACAGGCCCTGTGCCATCAATGAAATGCGTCACCGCTGGCATTTTCAAATCAGGCATCGCAAAGATAATCCCGATCGCCAAACCTGCAATTACACCGATTTTTAGGAAAGTGGAAAGATAATCACGTGGTGCTAATAACAACCAAACAGGTAAAACTGACGCGATAAAACCATAAATAATCAAGGCCCATGTCAACTGGGTACCACTCAGGGTAGATAACTGCCCCCAATATGGATCTTTTGCAACATCACCCCCATAGACAATTGCAGCCATCATTAGTACAAAACCAATGATTGATACCTCTGCAATTTTTCCTGGGCGCAGATAACGCATGTAAATGCCCATGAATAGCGCGATTGGAATGGTAGCTGCAATACTAAATACCCCCCATGGGCTATGTGCCAGTGCCTTGACCACAACCAATGCAAGCACTGCAAGGATAATGATCATCACACCCAATGTACCAAGCATGACAATCACACCCGCAAAGGTACCCAGTTCCTGCTTAGCCATTTCTCCCAAAGAACGACCATCACGTCGTGTTGAAATAAATAGAACCAGAAAATCCTGCACCGCACCAGCAATCACCACCCCGACCAAAAGCCAGATCGTCCCGGGTAAATAACCCATTTGCGCTGCTAGAATCGGCCCAACCAAAGGACCAGCACCTGCAATCGCAGCAAAGTGATGTCCAAATAAAACGTATTTATTGGTTGGAACATAATCCAGACCATCGGCAAGACGATGAGCTGGTGTTAACCGTTTGGGATTTAATTCAAAAACTTTGTTTGCAATAAATAAACTATAGAACCGATATGCAATGCTATATACACAGACCGCCGCAAGAACCAACCAGACTGCATTGACATGCTCACCACGACTAACCGCCAAAATCCCAAATGAAATTGCCCCAACAATGGCAACCAAACTCCATAGGAGTTTTGAGGGAAGTGATGACTTTGCTTGTGTTGTCTCCATTCAAAAAACCTCTCAATACATAACGCGTGGCTAGGGTCTGTTGATATTTCACAGATGCATGCGACAGAGGACATTTTATAGATGGCACAAGGCATGTTTTATGCCATTTAGCTATTCTAAATAAATAAAATATAACGTAGTGGCATCAAAAAATGTCCCTGTCCCGTAAGGTTATGGCTAAAACTTCCCTAAACTGCGTTATGAAACTTGACAAGGGTATCTCCATTGCCTGCGTTTCATGCCTTGTTTATCTCGTTTTAGCCGATAACGCATGCATGGTTGAAATGTCAACAAACCCTATTAGATTTCCCTTTCCATATTTTCTGTAGAAGAAATATCTTTGTAAGTTTACCTTCTAGCTACAATTATTTATCTAATACTTTGGCATAAAAAAAGGGATGATTGTTTAATCATCCCTTCGATAATTGTATATCTTGAGTAGCTCGGCCACTCATTCACAATTATGCACGCTCTAGGTAATCACCCGTACGCGTGTCTACACGAACACTTTCTTCTTGCTGTACGAATAATGGAACACGTACCACAGCACCTGTTTCAAGTTTCGCAGGCTTACCGCCACCGCCAGAAGTATCACCACGCACACCTGGATCAGTCTCAACAATTTTGAGTACAACGAAGTTCGGTGGGCTTACAGTTAAAGGTACGCCATTGAACAACATAATCGTACATTTTTCATTAGAATCATCTTTTAACCATTTCGCAGCATCACCCATTGCTGTTTTATCAGCAGCGATTTGCTCGAAAGATACAGGATCCATGAAGTTCCACATTTCGCCATCGTTGTAGAGGTAATCCATTTCAACTTCTACAATATCAGCTGCTTCTAAAGAGTCACCTGATTTAAATGTTTTTTCTAATACTTTACCAGAGCGAAGGTTACGTAATTTCACACGGTTAAATGCTTGACCTTTACCTGGTTTTACATATTCATTTTCCATGATTGAACATGGGTTACCATCAAGCATAACCTTAAGGCCTGCTTTAAAATCATTTGTAGAATAATAGGCCATGAAAGGCGCACTCCAAACTTAAAACTCAAATCTATTAATGCTAGACTAAGCACACAGCTGCGGCTAACACTATTTTTACGTATGGCATGATAAACTATTTACATCAAGAGCAAAACTGGCAATCACAACTCAGTGATCTAATTACCGATCCTTTAGAGCTGTTAAATCTGCTTGAGTTATCTACCGATCAGCTATTATCAGGTGCAATCCTCGCCTCTGAACAGTTTAAATTGCGCGTACCGCGTGCATTCGTCGGAAAAATGAGCATTGGCGATCCGCTTGACCCTTTATTGCTACAAGTATTACCACACCATCTGGAGCTGGAACAACATCCCGAGTTTGTCACCGACCCACTCGGCGAAGAAGCGGCCAATCAAATGGCTGGGGTTTTACATAAGTATCAATCGCGTTTTTTGCTGACGTTAACAGGTGCATGTGCAATTCACTGCCGTTACTGTTTCCGTCGCCATTTTCCATATCAGGAGAATTTGCCTAAAAATGACGACTGGATCAACATCAAGCAATATATTGAGCAAAATCCACAAATCAATGAAGTGATTTTAAGTGGTGGTGATCCACTCACTTTGAATAATCGAAAAATTTCTTTATGGTTAGAACGTCTAGCATCTCTCCCTCAGATTAAGATATTGAGAATTCATTCACGCGTTCCGATTGTGATCCCGAATCGTATTGATGAAGAGCTAATTTCTATATTAAAAAACAGTAGGCTGCGCATTGTAGTAGTGGTACACTCAAATCACGCAGCTGAACTCGATGATTTCACCTGCTCGAAGTTATTGCAGTTATCACTTCACCATATAACCGTGCTGAATCAGGCGGTTCTACTCAAAGGTGTGAATGATTCTGCAGAAACGCTCAATGCCTTGAGTCTCCGTTTATTTGAAGCACGAGTAATGCCCTATTACCTTCATGTTTTAGATAAAGTCAAAGGTGCTCAGCATTTTGATTTAAGATCTTCAGAGATAGATCAGATATACAGTGATGTATTAGCGAGTTTACCTGGATATTTAGTTCCTAAACTTGTCAGGGAAATTGCGGGCGAAAAAAATAAAACACCGCTTTTTGGGGTTCAAACGTTCTGAGATTGATTACACAATGATGAATAATGCTTTTTCGGATATTTTTCAAATTCCAACAGTTTTGAGACGGGACAAACTCAGTTTCTGTGATACCAATTCAAAAAGTCTGAATGAATGGGTCTCAAACCTGTCGATTATGCAGTTAGGTGATACTTCGAAGGCTTTATTTGCCGCCTTATTAGAACTTAGTGAATTAGAATGTTCTGAAACCCTGCGCTTTGATTTAGTGCAGGTTCTACACCCGACTATTGAAAATGTTCTGGGCAGTCTGGAAAAAAACTTTTTTAATCAGGGTGTGATCAGTTCAGACCGTAATGAGCACATCATCGAGTTGGCGATGTTATTGCGTTGTTATTTTGCCGCCATCTATATCAATATTGTGCGCCGTAGTAACGATCAACTCGATCAGCAAAAGTTTTCTATTTTTGCTCTAAATCAAAAGAAGAACCTGCAAACGGCAAGAACACTTGCCACCTTTCAATCGCTGCAACAATTAACACAGCTACTCTATCAACAACATATGTTGTATAGCGAGCCTGTTGCAGGGCAATGGCTAATTGCACATCAACTCTATGATGCAGCAGTCATGCATAAATACCAGCATACCAACCTCGATCAAGCTCAGGGCAAACCAAGCGCGATTAGCAACATTAGCCAAGCTTATGCCCAATTGATTTTGATGGATATTTTTAATACCAATCAAATCCGTCAATCTGAAATTCAGGCTTTATTCCAGTGTAGTTTTGACTGGGCTAAAATGGTTCAAGTGTTATCTAAAGAAACAGATTTAACCAAATATGTCGTAGATACTACGAAAGACCATCCACCAATTTATAATAAAAAGCAAAGCTCAGGCTTTAATCCAAACATATTTATCAGTACCCATAGCCTGTTGGATCATGTCACGGCGACACTGCATAAAAATGCGGAATACATTTCCAAGAATGAAAAAATTTATTT
>NZ_BBTF01000059.1:0-18574 GCF_000876115.1 Acinetobacter sp. NBRC 110496 | reverse complement strand
TTTCCCCTATCTTCACAAGTGTGCCAAATACGTCAAAAACAATGACTGAAGGCTCAATATGGCCTGCTTTTATAAATGATTCCATATTTTGACAACCAATTAAATTGAATTTTACTTTTTGTTGAGATTACCATAAGAGGGATTGCTATAAAAAATTAAGGGAGATATTTGATATCTCCCTTTGATTATTTTATTCACTGAAATTTGCAAACATAATTTTAGGGAAATTTTTCATAAAGTGGCGTCTAACATGATTGAAGTCACTCAGATCATGTTGATTTTTTTCAAAATAATTCACCCAGGCTAAAGTCGCATCTTGGTCATTTAAGTTGGGGTTAACATTCAGAAACAAAGCTAAATCAAATGTACGGTCAATATTAAACTCTTTGATTAGTGCAACAGCAGTTGAACGAACTTCCTCTGAAACAGAGAATTTTGGAGAAAAGTAGTTATTCATAGCTGAACTTCCTTAAAAAACTATATAATGAAATTTAGAACGGCTAATTTGTTTTTTAATAAAACAATATAACCTGCTGTAGGTTAAATTAGCATGTAGAGAGTTATTTATCAAGTTGAATTAACCTGCTGTAGGTTAATTTTTTTAATTTAAAGGTTGTTATGATTAGATGTAGGTTGTCAAATTTGATGGGTGAGCGAAAAATTTTAAAGCTAAGTGAGGTAGCTCAAGCGACTGGTATTAATCGTAATACGCTAACAAGCCTTTACTATGATCGTGCAGTACGAATTGAACTTTCAGTCGCTGATACCTTATGTAAATATTTTAATTGTAATATGCAAGATTTATTTGAATACAGCGAAGGCTCGTAAAGCAGGGAACTAAGTGGTTCATAATTTATTTTTAAATTTAAAAATAATCTAGAATCAGCAAAGTTTTATGTTAGTGATAGCTTAAATTTTGATTGATATATTTTTTTGCTAAAAATCTAGCATAAACTCTAACTGGACAAAAAATTAAAAGACATAAAATTAATGTTGACATTAATGGGATCAAAGGCTCCATTAAATTATGTTTCTGAAACATAATACCCGCAAAATTTGGTAAACGTCCCATAATGAAATAGAATCCACCGATTACTAAGGTAGAGATTACCCAACAAATTGCGATAGAATGTTTTTGATAGCGAAAAAATGTCTGTTTACGGAATGATGAGATACATTGATTACAATAAGGAAATCTCTGATAGTCTTCATAAGAAAGCATCCCATCACCATTTTTACATGGTAATGAGTGATTAATTGTTAAATTGCCACCACATACATTGCCTGTATTTGAATGACCGACAGAAACAGAATTATTTGTCATAAGAATCCTAGCTATTTATTTAAGAGTTATATCTCTTCCTGCAACATTCCCAGTATTTGAGTCACCGACCGTAACAATATTACCCTTAGGTGGTTCTGGAGTATTTTGAGTTAATAACCCCGCCAAGATATGTCTTTGTACAGTTTCTGGTGCTTGCCGAAATAATTCAATCAGCATTTTTTCTTGTGTTGTCACACTTAAAGACTCTCTTTTTCCTGTTAAAACGTAATTAATATCAAAGCCTAATTCCGTAAGTTTAGCAAGATACTCTGCATCTGGAGAGCGTTTGCCATTTTCATAATTAGACTGTGTAGGAATTGCTACACCAACAAATTCAGCTACATCTTTTGCTTTTAAATTCAACCTATTACGTTCTTCTGTTAAAAAAATCTTATTCACTTGAATAAATCCTGTTGATTTAAGTTAATCGAACGATTAATATTAATTTGTTAGCGATACTTACATAGTGTAACACGCTCGAGATAATCATGAACTAACACGCAAGGGTAAACGATATGAAAGGAAAGCCATTCTTGGTTCGGCTACCGAATCCTGAAATTCGTGAGGCTTATCAACGATATTGTTCAGATCATTTAAGAAGTCTTGATGCACAGTCTTCAGTACTGATTATGAGAGAACTTAAAATCCAAGGCTATTTGAATGATTTGTCAAGTATAAATCAAAAAATGCTACAAAAGAGATAGATGCAGTGGACTAAATTTTAAAATTAATTATTTTCATTTGGCAAAAAGTATAAAAGCCCATGCGGGAACATGAGCTCTTATGAATGTCTTCATTGCTGATCAGACATTTGTATTTTGATGAATAGGGGCATTTTTGTCAATCCTATCTCAAGATCACTTTTTGCCTGTTTTTTAATAAACAGGAGGCTCAAAATGAGCACTAAACTTAAAAATGGTCAGTCACGTTACCAGTCTAAAGCCAAAGTTGTGACCATTAAAAAATTTCAGTTATCGACGTTGAGAAAGGCAACTGATCGTTTAAATGATGCAGCATTCGAAAAACATGGTGATGTGTATCTTGAATTCCCTGTAATTATTCAGGGAGATGGCAGCCCTTCTGAAGTTTTTAATCTGTATTTGCTGAAAAAACTTGAGCAAACAATACAGTATGATTTTAAAACATTTGCATCTATTGCGAATCAGTTGGTTGATTTTCAGCGTTTTTTAGAAGATGAGCAACTGGACTGTTTGAAGTTCCACAAACTAAAACAGTCAAATGCGATTTTTAAATATCGTGCTCGTTTGATTGAGCAAGCGAATGTGGGCTTAATTGAGGCAAGCTCTGCACGTGGTCGAATTAATGCAGTGGTGAACTTTTACCGATTTCTCGTTACAGAAGATTTGATCGATCACCAACGTTATGGACTTCCTTTCCAAGATGTTTACAAATACATTGCGGTGGATAATGAGTTTGGCGCACGTCGAAAAATGGCAATTAAGTCACATGATCTTGCAATTCATGTTCCTGCTAAAGCCCAAAACTCTGAAGCGATTGTCGATGGTGGTGAGTTAAGTCCACTGACCGTTGAAGAACAAACAATCATACTAAAAGCATTGCGGAAGTCATCACGTGAATATCAGTTGATGTTTTATCTTGCATTGTTTACAGGCGCCCGTTTACAAACGATTTGTACTTTACGAATCAAAAACTTAATTGGTTGTGAGCCTGATGGTCATGGCTTTATTCGTCTGCCAGTTGGGGCGGGTACAGGCATTGATACCAAATTTCAAAAACCAATGACGCTGCTAATCCCGAATTGGTTAGTACAAGACCTGAAAGTTTATATCAATAGTGAGCAAGCGCGTCTGCGTAGACAAAAGTCAAACTATGGCGACTCGGATGAAAACTATGTGTTTCTCACAAAGCTTGGTACACCTTTTTACACAAGCAAAGCCGAACAGCAAGAACTGACCGAGGAAATCAAAGCTTCTGACTCGTTTAGCTCAAAACTTAAACTTTATGAAGGTGAAGCAGTACGCAGCTATTTAAAGGTCGTGCTATTACCCGAAATTCGATTGATTGATCCACAATTTAAAAGTTTTAAATTCCACGACTTACGTGCCAGTTTTGGTATGAATTTGCTCGAAAGTCAGTTACAGCATTTGCCAGATGGGCATTCTGCTATGACCGCTGTTGAGTATGTGCAAGCTCGTATGGGACATCGTAACATCAGCACGACTTTACAGTATTTGAATTATAAATCACGATTGCAATGGCGCAGTAAAATTCAGCATGAGTATGAATCAAGCTTAATGAAATACGTGATGTCTTCTGTCAATTTAGCGGGAGAATTGTCATGAATTTTAGACGCTCTCCGATTTTTGTGCATATCTCAGATATCAACAAACAAATTAATGAGCATGAGCGACTTGTTCTCGTCTGCAAAGATAAGACAGCTTCTTTTGCTTTTAAGACATTTGACATTGGAACTCTGTTTTATCGTAAAAGAGTATCTAGCGAGGTTTTGTCAGAACAACAGTTATCTGCATCTTTTGATGAAAAAAGACGTTATTTTTTGCAGTGTTTAACGGACTATTTGTTGCAAATGAGCGGATCAGATTTGTCAAAAGGCCTCTTTTACTACACTAGTAAAATGTTTCTAGATTATGTGGATTTGCAAAAGAAAAATTTTGATTTATCAAATCAAGACACTGTGATTGATGCGTATCGTCGTTACAGCAAATATTTAGTTGATCGCACTTTGCTTGCAGATACTGATGAAGAAAACCTGGCTGCACATACAGCAAAGCAATATCAGCGTAATGCAGCGAAGTTAATCGCATATGTATTTGACTGTCATGAAATTGATATTGTTAGTCAAGCGATGCAAGTACAGTCTCAGCGTTATGATGTGCCTGTTTTACCGATCGCAGAACAAGATCATCAAAAAACTTATGCAACTTTGTTAAATGTCTTTCTTGAAATTTATCGTATTGTTGTACAAGAAAATGAATTTCCTGCGCATTTTCAATCCGTGGATGAGGAAAACTTCTATTTTTACTCGAACTTTCATCATCAAACTGAGAAACAACATATTCAGTTTGATGTACAGAGTTATTTAGCCAAATATCCAGTTATTCCAGCCCTTCCCAAAATGCTGGCTGATTTTGAGTTAGAAGAAGATAGTGAGCATCGAAAACGTGTACGTGAAAATCGTAATCAAGCGATCCGTAAACTTGAAGAACGCAACAAAGATAAGCGGCATTTAGAGCGTGAAAGACTTGCATCCTATGGCCTGACCATCGGCATGCTGTTATTTATTGCTCAAACAGGGGCTAATTTAGATACAGCTCAACAGTTACAACTTGATACGATGGAAATCCTACCGAGTACACAAGGCCGACGCTTTTCAGGAACGAAAAATCGTGCAGGAGGCAAGACAGTACGGCCAGAGTTTGGAGTAAAATTTGAGCCGATTTTTAGAAAAATTTTAGAACTTCGCACTTGGTATATTCAAGATGAGCCATGTGATTTTGTCTTTCCATTGCGCAACGAAATTCAGCAATTGGGACCTGTAAGCAACGGCAGATTACAATTAATAAAAAAATTTTTACAGCGTATTTTTCCGAAAATGGCCTGGATCAAACCACAGCAGTGGCGCAAGCATGTTAGCAGTCAATATGTTGAATTGAGCGATGGCGATTTATTGCTTGAAGTCGAAAAAATGGGACACTCACTCGATACTGCGAAGAAAAACTACAGTCGAACTTCATTTAAAGATGCAAGCCAGCAAATTTCTCAATTCTTTTATGAGTTGCGGGACGTTGCAGTTTCACAAACTCGAACTGTCGAACGTATTGCTGTGCAAATGTTAGATGAAACTGTTGATGTTCAGACCTTACCTGTTGGTGCATGTGTGACAGCAACGCCACAGCCTGAAAAAGCACTAGGTTTTACTGAAAAAGCTCCAACGCCAAACTGCCAGCAATTTGAGCATTGCTTGTTCTGTCAGCACTATGCAATCCACGCTGATGATGAAGATGTGCGTAAGCTTTTATCACTGAAAAGTCTACTCGGTTATGTCAAACAAAAAGCCACGAATCTAGTCAAATGGGAGCAACAATTTGGTGTGATTTTACATCGGATTGATGAAGTGTTGAATGAATTATCAACTTCGTATCAAGATTTAAAAGAACGGATTTTAAGTATTCAGGATGAAGTGGAAAGTGGTGATCTAGATGCGTATTGGTTCAATCATTTTGAGCTTTTAATTGATTTGGGGTGGATCGCATGAGTTCATTTAATTCATATCTATATTCATTGGGTATTGCTGAGCAGTTTTTACCTGATGAATATCGTTTGGAGAATAATCAGCTGACTGTTCCCACAAGCTTTATTTTATCCCGTATGTCAAATGGCGCAACATTATCTCAATTTGGCGATGATGTTTGGGACTTTTCACCCTATCTGCCGAAGTGTCACTGTAAATTAAATTTTAAGAGCTGGTTGAAACATGCTCGTGAGAATGATTTTCTCTTCTGTCAAATACGTGCTGAAATGAAAAAAATCATTTTTGCGTTGCTCTACATCAAAACAGGTAAGTCGATTATTAAAAGTGTTGAGCAACGCCATCTTGTCTTGCGACAGTTTGCTGCAATTGCTTACCGCAATGGTTGCACCTTGACACAATTATTTAGTGATGCAGCCTATATTGCGAAAGTACAAGATGCTTATGCTGGCATCAGTTACCAAAGAGCTAATCATATTAAAGCATTGTTAACAGATTGTTTTGCCTTACAGCAGCAGTATCCGTTATTAATTCCAGCTTTTAATACATATCAACCGATTGAGCATTTAGCAAGGCTCGCTGCACAAATACGCTTGCAGTCGGGCAAAGTAGGTCCGCAAACTAAGTTGATTCCATCTCGTATTTATATAAGTTTAATTAATGGGTTAGCAGAGAAATTGAATGAGTTTAATCATTATGTACCTGCTTTACATCAGTGGTTTCAGCGCATTCAACAAGAGCCATCTTTTGCGCGTATGCCCCGCGAGTTTAAAGTTTATAAAAATGCAGTGAGTTTTGCCGATGCTCGTGATTTATTTGGTTTAACGGCACTGTTTGAAAATAATCAGATTAGCAAACATGCGAATTTGACTCGCTACATGACGTTGATACAAGGAATGGCCAAACTTTGGATTCATCTATTCACAGGTATGCGTGATAATGAAGTGAATCAGCTGTCTTCTGATTGCTATCAAACTATTCAAAGTAATGAGCATCTTGTGCATGTCATTATGGGCTATACATCAAAGTTACACGGGGGTGGCAACAAGTCTACTTATTGGATTACGTTTGAAGATATTCAAATAGGCGTACACGCAGCACAAAGTATTGGTGAAATCTATGCGTTATTTAATCCGCACTACGATTTTTCTAACCCTCGTGAATATCCCTTATTTCCAACCCTATATTCGCAAAAACATCGGCATAAAAAGAATCAAAATATTGAAAATGAAACGGATTTTATTTCCAATTTTTCAGGTGCTCCGACCAGAACGCAGTCCAACTTTAACCAGTATCTAAACCGCATCTCGGCATCGTTTGGCGATGGATTGAGAATTGCTGAAAGTGACTTGGCTGAGCTTGAAGCATTCGATGGTTTCCGCAACTGGCGTGAAGAGAAAGACTGTCAGATTGGTGAATATTGGAATATTTGCACCCACCAATTTAGACGTTCTTTAGCTGTGTATGGCGCTCGTTCTGGTATCATCGGATTGGGTGCTTTGTCGGTTCAATATAAGCATTTAACCGAAGCGATGACACTGTATTATCGTGAAAATTCGGTGTTTGCTCCGAATATTTTAGCTTCGGATAGTCAAAAAGAGTTTATTCAAGAGCTTGAATATCAGCGACTTGTTCATTCTTATGCACAATTTGAAGATGGTGTAATTAATAGTGCTAGCCGTTTACTTGGTGGGGCAGGAACCTATTTGCAGCTGCAAAAAGACCGCGAGCAATTACTCACAGTATTTCCAAACCGTGATGAAACCATTAAGCGTATGAAAAAGGGTGAAATTGCCTATAAGCCTAGCTTGTTTGGCGCATGTACCAACCCTGATTCTTGCGAAAAAATTTCATTTACGGCTATTACGAGCTGTTTGAGTTGTGCCCATGCAGTGTTTGATGCTGTCAGTGTAGAGAAGATGCAAAAAGCAGTCCAACGACTGCAACGAGCACGAGATACACAAGCACCAAGCAGTTTACTGTACGGACAAATGGACAGTGAGATTTTGGCTTTAAACAAAATGATTCAAAAAATTAAAACGATTAATATTGAGGTGTAAAGTATGAGTGCACTTAATGATTATTACGCTGCTTTAGAGCGATTAAAAGCCAATAAACCAACTATCTTAGCCAAAGGCTCTGCGATTAATAATGACACTGTAGCACTGGAAGCAGGGCGTAAACGGGGTTCGATTAAGAAGAGCCGTCATGCTGCACTGGTGCAGGCAATTGAGCTGGCTGCACAGCAAGCGGGGCAAAATGTTCTTTCGCCGACACAGCAAATTGAGCAAGCGAAAAGTAAAACTAAAACGGTGAAAAGTGATTATGAGCAATTGAAAGAAGATTATGAAAAATTGCTGGAAAAGGCAAATTCGCTGTTGGTGGAGAATTTTGAGTTAAAACAAAAAACGCATCTTTAAAGATGCGTTTTTATTTATTAGAGAATTTAAGTTAAGTCAGTAATAGAAGCCTTAGCTGTACAGTTCTTAGGTTTTAATTCATCTGCAACATTAGTATAGCAAGTCCAAGTACCAGCACTTGCCGGGGTAGTAGTTCCATTCACAGTTGTTGCATCTGTATCTCCAGTACGCTCCCATTGAATAAATTTGCCATTGATACGTGCGCTACCTTTGAGCTTACATTGAATAGTGGTGACACCAGCCACAGTAACATTAGCTTTGATACTAGAGCATGTACCGGATTGAGTAGGTAGTCCAATTGCTGTTGGAGAACTAATTACAGCAGAAATACCTTCTGAAAGTTGAGCTTCTGTATTAGTTTTACCACCACTTATATCAGCTAATCCAGTAGCTACTTGAGCTTTTGCTGTATAATTTTGATAGGCAGGAATCGCAATCGCAGCCAAAATACCAATAATAGCGACCACAATCATCAGCTCGATCAATGTAAAGCCTTTTTGAGCATTCATAACATTCTCCACAAATATTTTGTTAATTTATTTATAAGCTTTATAAGCTAATTTATAGCTTGCACAAAGTGTGCCAAAGTATATTACTAAATAATTTCTCATTAAATCAATGGATTGGTTAATAATTTAAAAATCTAAAAAATATATAAGTAAATTTGTGTATCTAAGTGACAAAAAGTGTCATTTTTGTCGGTTTTGAGAGATGTAAATATAAAGATTGCTTGTAGTAGGAAAAGTTAAATTATTTACAGCTATGTAAACAGACAACTATATTTAGCTTAGTCATGATTGCTCGTGTGGGGGTGAAAGTAATTTGAAATTGAAAGTGTTGTTCTATGTGGAATGTTTTATACATGGGGAAGTAATAGAATGAAACGGCTTAAAGACTTCAAAGTAACCGAATGAATGCCTCGTCCAGCTGTAAATTTTTTTTCCATGCAATTTGGTGATGAAAAAGCGACAAGGCGTATTGTGCCGCATCATGCAAGATGTGTGATTCTTCAGCATAACGAAGAAATACAGAAGTTGGCTTATAAATGAAGCTGGAATTTTTACTCTATTTTTAGCTTGTCAAAATTTTAAAATATCTCACAATTAGTTTGCTTCATAAAATTCATGCTATCGCACTCAGTAAAAGCCATTTTCTGATATAGACAAAACTCAAAATTCTGTCTATTGAAAAGCATGTCCATATGGACAACGTGTATAATGACGTAAAACTATACAATTCAGTAGTTTAATGTATGTCCATATAAAGTCACTTATGGAATGAAAAAAATTGATGATCGTTGTCGCGATTATCGGTATCTTGGCTGCGATTGCGATTCCTGCGTATCAAAACTATACGAAGCGTTCACACGTTTCTGAAGGTTTGAGTTTGGCTGCGGGTGCAAAAGTTGCGGTAACTGAGTTCTACTCTTCTAATGGCCACTGGCCTACAGCGAACGCTTCTGCTGGTTTAGCAACAGATTCAAGTATTACGGGTAATGCTGTTAAAAAAGTTACGGTCTCTGGTAGTGCAATTACTGTTACATATAATGACAAAGTTACTGATAATGGAACAATTAAATTGCAAGGTGCTAATACTGCTGGTGGTGTAACCTGGAAATGTACAGCAACTGGTACAAATCAACCTGTTGATAGCAAATTCTTACCATCTAACTGTCGTTAATAGTTGGCAAAAAAGAAGCATCTATGAGGTGCTTCTTTTTTATTATTTAAAGAAAGTAAATGAATAATTTTTTGAAAAAATATAATATATATTTTATTTTTGTCCTAATCTTAGGGGTAACTTTCTATATTTATTACTTCGGTTTATTTGGGGATTATGTTTTTGATGATTCTGGGAATATTTTAGAAAATAAAAAAATAGCAATAACATCAATAGACTGGAATAGTTTAAATGCTGCATTTTGGTCTGGTGGAGCTGGGCCATTAGGTCGTCCAATTAGTATGTTATCTTTTGCACTTAATTATTATTTTACTGGCTTTGATCCTTACTATTTTAAACTAACAAATTTAATAATTCATCTTGTTAATGGTATTTTAATTTATTTTTTAAGTTTATTGATTTTTAAAAGGTTGTATGCTGGAGAAAAACAAAAGATAAACCTAGTTCCTTATCTTGCACTTATTGTAAGTACAGTATGGTTGATTCACCCCTTGAATTTAACGAGTGTACTTTATGTAGTGCAACGAATGACCAGTTTATCTACATTATTTGGTTTTTTAATGTTGGTAGTTTATTGTTATTGGCGGAGTTGCTCTAAAAATAGATGGGGTACAATATTTGCTTTTTTTACAATAATAAATTGTTTCTTTGCATCCATTTTGAGTAAAGAGTCGGGTTTTTTATTTCTAGGTCTACTTTATTGGATTGAATTACTTATTTTTCAGGGACGAAATTTAAAAGGAGAAGATATTCTGGTTGGAAGGCTTAAGCTTATTCAATTGTTATGGTTTGGAGTGGTTGTAGGTTTATTTTTAATTATTTGTATGGCATTTCCTTATATAAATAATCCAATTGTAGGGAACCGAGATTTTAATACGATTGAGCGATTATTTACTGAGTCGAGAATTATTTTTTATTATTTAAAAATGATTTTTTTACCTTTGCTTTCTGACTTAAGTTTATATCATGATGATTTTATTGTTTCTAAGTCCATTATTCAGCCAATAACAACTCTTTACTCTATATCAGGCTTAATTTTTATTTCGGTTCTAAGCTTGCTTTTTGTTAAGAAATATCCATTAATCCTATTTGCATGGGGTTGGTATTTGATTAGTCAGTTGATGGAATCAACATTTATTAATCTTGAACTAATTCATGAACATAGAAATTATTTTGGTACTATTGGTTTTGTTACCTTAATTGTTTATTGCATAGCTTGTATAAATAATCAAACAATTAAAAAAATTATGATTGCTCTTGGTGTGATTTATACTTTTAATCTTGCTTTCACAACTTGGCAACGAAGTATTATTTGGTCAAATCTTGTTGATCAGGCGGCTTATGAAGCTGCAATGCATCCTTATTCTGATCGTGCAAACTATCAGATGGCTCGTATTTATATGAAGTTAATGGTTGAGATTCCCACTAAACGTGAGGAATATGCCAAAAACGCCTATTATTATTTAAGACAATCCCAAAAGAGTTATTTACCATCTAATGGAGCATGGTTTGGCGAATTGCATCTTGCTTCGGAAATGAAATGGACTATTTCAGAGAAAACAATTCAAGAATTACAAGCTCGTTTAGCACGTGGTTCTTTTACAAACAATAATATTGGATTCTTGAGTGCATTTTCTGATTGTCAAATTAAAGAGTTTTGTCATGTTCCTCATGATCAAGCTGTGAGAATCATTGCTGCTGGCATAGATAATCCTAATGTAAATAATGATGTACGTGCAGAACTTTATAAACTTTTAGCAAATTACTTTGTTTCAGTCATTGGTGACTTTCTTAAAGGTGAAGAATTTATGCATGATGCGATGAATCTAAAAGATGATATTAATGGTCGCCTGTTGTATTCACAGATTTATCGCCTACAAGGTAAATTTGTAGAAGCAGAGCAACAGTTGGTTCAAGCAAAAAAATTAGATACAAAACAAGTGTGGTATAAAGAAATCAGCTTAGAGCAAGAACAAATCATTCGAGCTCAAAAAACCTATAGGGAAAGGCATTGAAAATAAGTGTAGTACTTCCTGCAAAAAATGAAGCGGGTGCGATTGGAAAAACAACCGAAAAAATTAAGCAATTAAACATTGCTTATGAAATTATTGTTGTCAATGATGGCTCAACAGATGAAACTTCTTTGCTTGCGGAACAAGCTGGAGCAAAAGTTGTATCGCATCCTTATTCAAAAGGGAATGGTGCGGCAATTAAGACGGGCGCAAGAACTGCAACAGGGGATGTAATAGTTTTTATGGATGCAGATGGGCAACATGACCCTAATGATATTTCTCGATTAATTGAAAAAATTGAACAAGGCTATGATTTAGTTGTTGGTGCAAGACAAAAAGGTTCGCAAGCAAGTGTTGGCCGCGGGGTTGCAAATACACTTTATAATAATTTAGCGACCTATATGACGGAACATAAAGTCGAAGACCTCACATCAGGCTTTCGTGCAGTACGTGCAGAGAAATTCAGAGAATTCCTCTATTTGTTACCAAATGGTTTTTCTTATCCAACTACTAGTACTATGGCATTTTTTAGAGCTGGCTACTCGGTGACTTATGTACCTATTCACGCTGCTAAACGGGTTGGAAAAAGTCATATTCATCCATTAAAAGATGGAATACGTTTTTTCTTGATCATTTTTAAGATTGCTACCTTGTTTTCACCTTTGAAAATGTTCTTACCTATCGCTGTTGTCTTATTTTTAATGGCAACAAGTTGGTATGGTTATACACTTTATGAATATCATCGTTTTACTAATATGAGTGCATTGCTTTACACTGGAAGTGTGATGATATTTTTGATGGGGCTAATTTCAGAGCAAGTGACTGCTCTCATGTATAAAGATAATAAGTAGGAATTACTGTGTTTAGTATATCAATACAGTTGTGGAAAATTCTGACACCACTTGATAAAAGAAAATTATTGGTTGTCCTTATTCTTGTAGTTGTTATGGCTGGTATTGAAGCAATTGGTGTTGTTTCGATTATGCCCTTTCTTGCCGTATTGGCTAATCCTACAGTTATAGAAAGCAATCTATTACTCCAAAAAATTTCAAAAACTTTATTGGTGAACGATACACGTCAATTTATTGTATATTTAGGTATGCTTTCACTTGGTATAGTTGTTTTTTCTACATTTATTAAGATTATTACTCAATATACGTTATATAGATTTTCTAACTTACAGCGCCATTATTTTTCAACTCGACTTTTAGAAATTTATTTGCAACAGCCTTATGAGTTTTTTATCGAAAGAAATAGTTCAAATTTGATAAAAAATATCTTGTCAGAAGTAGATGAACTCGTCCGAGGGATAATTCAACCTATATTGTTTTTAATTGCTTACAGTGTTGTTATTTTCTGTATGATTGCCATTTTAATATTTTATGATCCTATTATGGCAATTTCAACAGCATTAATTTTAATGTTTTTTTATGTTTCTATTTTTTTAACGATAAAAAAAATTCTTGATCAAATTAGCCAAAGTTTTGTTGAAGCAAATGAAGTACGTTATCAAGCTTGCTCAGAGGTCTTAGGTGGGATTAAAGATATCATTATTAATCATGCAGGGAAACAGTATATAGAAAAAGTTGATCAGAGTTCAAGGCTATACTCACTTCATTTGGCGACTAAAGAGACTTTGGGCCAAGTCCCATTGCATATCGTGGAAACGATAGGTTATGGCTGCATCATTATTCTTGCAATTGTATTGGTTATTTCTGGGAAAGAGATTTCTCATATTTTACCTATATTAGGGTTATATGGTATAGCTGCTTATCGTATGCTGCCTGCTGCACAAAATATATATCGTGCAATTACACAGATAAAATTTTCTCAAAATGTTTTTAAAAGCATAAGAGACGAATTTTTGTTAAATAATAAAAAAATAGATTACAAAAAAAATCAAAAAATAGTATTTGAAAATAAAATTCAATTGAAAAATATTTGCTTTTCATATGCAAGCAGATCTAGTAATTTAATTTTAGATCATTTTAACTTAATTATTTCAAAAAATAAAACTATTGGAATTGTTGGGAAAAGTGGAAGTGGAAAAAGCACGTTAATGGATATTATGTTAGGTTTATTGCAACCACAACGTGGAAAGGTGTTAGTCGATGATGTCGAGTTAAATCAGAATAATATACAAGCTTGGTACCAAATAGTAGGTTATGTGCCACAGTCAATTTATTTAGCAGATAAAAGTATTGCTGAAAATATTGCTTTTGGTGTTGAAAAAGATCAAATAGATTTTGAAGCAGTAAAACTGGTGGCTCAACAAGCGCAGATTGATGATTTTATTATGCAAAAATTACCACAAGGCTATCAAACAAAAGTTGGTGAACGAGGAGTTATGCTATCTGGTGGACAGAAGCAGCGAATAGGAATTGCTCGTGCTTTATATAAAAATCCTCAAATTTTGTTCATGGATGAAGCAACAAGTGCATTAGATATCGAAACCGAATATGCTATAAATGAAGCAATTCAGAATTTAAATGGGAAAAAAACGATTGTAATCATTGCCCATAGAGAAAGTGCTGTAAAAAGTTGTGATCAAGTAATTAGATTAATAAGCTAAACTTAGCAAAAATCATTGAGAGGATGTAAATGGGGATTGATAGTCAAAATTTTAATTTTTTGAAGTATGTTCAAAAAAATAAGGTTACTTTTGGAAGAACAATTACATTAGGTAGATTGGCTCTTTTTAATATTGAAGATACTATCTTCGAGAGATACGCTATAGAAGACCAAAAATATGCTGAACAACTTTTAGAGAAACTATTTGGTGCTAGTAGTATAGAGTCTATTGATAACTCAGGCTATGAGAACTCTACATATATTTTTGATATGAATAAAGATTTAATAGATTTTAAGAATTACGATACGGTAATCGACTTTGGTTGTACTGAACATATATATAATATTGGTAATTGTTTTAATAATATCAGAAAGTTATGTGATGTTGGTGGTGTTATATTGCATGCTGTCCCAAGTAATGGCTGCTGTGGTCATGGTTTTTATCAATTTTCACCAGAGTTTTTTTATAGCATGTATTCAGAAAAAAATGGTTTTTCGAATACTGAAATTTATTTAGTTGATATGGATAACCATAAATATTGGTATAAATTAGACCCAAAATTTAAAGGAAACAGAATTAATATTAAATCATTAAGTGAATTATATGTTTTTGTTACAACAACTAAACAAAGGCATGTTGAAACGCTTGAGATCCAGCAGTCGGATTATGAGGTTATCTGGGATAAGTCTTTCAGAAAAGATACAGCCTTGAAGAGTGGCAATAAAAGCATATTAAAGTTTATTAAAAAATTTATTTTTCTGACAAAATTATATAGAATTTTAGATGATTTCCTTTCACCTAGTGGTGCGAAAAATTTAAATAGCAATCCTTATTTAATTAAAGTTAGTGTTAAAGAGCTCAGCAATTAATTAAAATTGCTGAGTATTTTACTTTTGAATAAGTATTGCTGTTTCATCAATAAGGTGAATATAAGTTTGATTGTTTTGAAAATATTCATCTACAGCCTGTCTTGCTCCTTTCCAATGGCCATAATCATCAACAATCAAGATACCTTTTTCAACTAGTCTGGGGAATAATTTTTGTAGTTCTAAAATTGTTGATTCATACCAATCGGTATCTAATCTCAATAATGCAATAGAATCATGTGTCTTAGTACTTAAGGTATCTTCAACTTTACCTTTTATGAAATGAACTTTATCCATTGGATAACCTATTTTCTTTATATTTTCCTTAACTTCATCTAAAGATGCATAGCACCAGATATTTTCTTCAATATTGTGTTTATTTAATAATGTTTTTGCATTATCGCCGTAAATAGAAAGATCATTATCTGTTGGTTGAGACATACCTTCAAATGTATCATAGAGATATAAGTTTCTCGAAGTATCATTTAACTCAATAAGCTGTAAAGCGATAAGCATCATACTGCCACCTCGCCATACACCACATTCAACAATATCTCCGGGAATTTTATTCTTTACAATATATTGTACTGAGTTTTTTAAACTTAGCATTCGAGGAATACTTGTCATCGTATAAGGTCGGACTTGGTTAATAATAATTTTATCTGATTCAGAAATATAAGCATCATATTGGACTAAATATATATATTTACTATTTTTAATGATTCTATAACCAATAATATTTAAAATATTTTGGAGAATATTAGCTATTTTTTGTTTCATTGATTAAATCTAACCATTTTCTTATTGAGTTCTCAATATTAAACTGTTTTGATTTTTCAGTAAATGGTTTAATTTTAATAGTTTTTTTTGTTACGATGATATCGTAAATTTTTTTCTCGAAGTCTAAAGGATTTTGATTATCAATTAGAATACCATATTTTCCATCCTCTAAGATCTCATATGGACCATGTTTACAATTATATGCGATGCTCAATAATCCACATGACAAAGCCTCAATAAGAACTGTTGGAAGACCCTCGAATCTCGAGGGAAGTAAAAAAATATCTGATCGATTCATAATTGAAAGAGGATCTGCTGTAGCACCTTTCAAAAAAATATGTCGATCCAGACCTAATTTATTTATTTTTTTTGTTAGATTTATATATTCTTCACCATCTCCCCAAATTTCTAGCTGCCAGTTTTTATATTCTTTAAAACGATGCATTATATCTATGAGATTATCATAACCTTTTTGATATGTTAGTCTTCCAATAGAAATAAATCGTATCATTTTAAAATCTATGCAATTGTTTCTAATTTGAATATTTTTATTTGAAATGACTGGGTTGTAAATGCATTTTATTTGGGTTTTACTTACATTGAATTTTTCTTTTACCTCATTCAATAATCCATTAGATACGCAAACTAAATGATTTGTTCTTTTATATAATAGGCTTGCACATATGTAATCAATAGTTTTTCGCTTAATACCATTTCTTGACTTAGGGTAAACAATACTGTCATGTGTATTATGTATAGTATGAATATGTATGATTTTACTATCAATAACTAAAGATGTTAATAAGCCTAAATCAGTAAAGGCAGTAATAACATGAGTTGGTTTGCTTTTATTTATTTCTTTTTTTAAACTTTTAATAATTTGAAATATATTGTTATTTTCTATTTTTTTTACGGAAGTAGTTGCGTAGGCTTCTTCCTTTAAATTACCTTGATCACTTAAAACAATTAAATGGCATTTGATCCCATTTTCTTGAAGATTTTTTATTAAATTTAAAGTTACTCGTTCAACACCGCCAAAAACGAGTCTTGGTAAAATAAATGTAATTTTTGGTTGATTCATTTTAGTCATGGGAATTAAGTTGTAAATATTATACACTAAGTTTTTGTTTAGATAAAGGTTTTTATCTTTTAATAAAAATGGATGGTTGTTTATATATTTAAGCTAAAGGAATTTGATATTACCTTCCACTCATGATTTAGTTTAATGTTTAGTTTTATTTTATTTTTTAATTGAAACTCAATGCAAGTTGCAAGGTTTCTAGGATTGTTACATTGTGAAAATAAAAAAGAATCGTTTATGTTTTTTAAACAAAAGTTACTTTGAATGTTTGGGTTCATAGTAGTTACAATAGGTATTTCCATTGAAATGTATTCTGCTATCTTACATGATGCCCCATTATCCATCATATCTGAATTTCGGTATGGTAATGCTAACAGATCACAACTTGCTATAGCAAAAGGAATCTTATTGAATGAAATATTACCTAGATAATGAATGAAATTATAATCTAAATTTAAATTTTCTCTCTTTTTTCCAGCTAATAGGATTTTTAGGTCGATACCATTTTCTCTGATAATATTAACTGCTTCAATTAAATCATCTATACCACGATCTAATTCCATACTACCAAAATATCCAATATATAAATCTTTCTCTGATAAATTAAATTCTTTTCTGGATTTGTTTTTGTCACGTGGGTAAAAATGGTTCTTATCTATTCCGTTTGGCAAAAAAAATGTTTTTTTACATTGTGTTCTGGAATCATTTAAAAGTTTTTGGCTTGCAAAAAAGCACATGTCTGATTTGTTTAGTAAAAATTTATAAATATTTATTCCTAATAAATTTCTATACCCTGTAAAGGTGTCATATTTATCATAAACATCAAAAAAAAATTTAGAAAAAGTTAATTTTGCTAGAAGAAATCCTAATAATCCAATATAGCAATCTCCGCTTGCAATAACTATTTTAGGTCTCTTAATAAGATTTTTAAAAATACAAGTTAAAAAGCTCAAACTAAAAATAGGAGTAGAAGTGATCTTTAGTTTTTCCTCATAATCTGTTATCTTTTCTTTTGAATAATAGTCAATTAACCAAAGTTGGCATGATTTCTCTTGCGACCAGTAGTAAGGCAATTTATAAATACGCCCATACTTTTCTATATAAGCATCACGATTTGTATAGAAACGCTTACCAATAAAAAGTATATCCATTTATAGTTTCTCAATAGCTGCTTTCAACTGCAGTCTTAAATTATACCATGCAAATCGTTCAGCAAATTCTATACAACTTTTCTTTTCGATTAAAAAATAGTTTTCTAGTACATGAATTACCACTTTAGTCAGTGAAATATAGTTTTGTTTTTCAATAAGAAAACCAGTTTTTCCATCTTGAACAGCATCTATTATGCCGCCTGTCGCAAATGCAATCGTTGGTGTACCGTGTGTTGCTGCTTCAATTGCAACCATACCAAAGCCTTCGGGATCTTCGGGAATGTACTTGACTGGAAAAACATGAATATCAGCCAAATAATACCAAGCTGAAAGTAACTTATCATCTGAAATATTGCCAACAAAAAGTATATGATTCTGAATATTGTATTTTTTCGCTGTAATAAGAATAGATTCTTTACTTTGTAAATTTTTATTT
>NZ_BBTF01000060.1:0-17348 GCF_000876115.1 Acinetobacter sp. NBRC 110496 | reverse complement strand
CTGCGTAAGTCCTATATTTAAACTTTCAATGTGGCTTTATAATCAAATAAAGCCATATTGATTTAGAAACAAGTTAGATATTTCTGAATTAAAAGTGTGGCGAAAGTATCAGTTTTATAAGTCAAACAGTCTGCAGTCTTTTAAGTAACTGTTGTAACGAAATAGTCATAACTGAGTCGCTGTACATTTGATGTGTATGCCCTTTTATTAATCCCATTGGAGATGATCGAATGCAAAAACCATTGCATGAAAATCTTGAAAACTTTCTGCCTTACTTGAAAAGTGAACTCGCTGCCAAAGGTATTTTAAGTGCGTCACTCAAAACCATCTTTTTGAACTACATTGATCAGATCACAAAAGAGAATAGATTCGTCAGCCATACCAATACGACCGATCGACAAATTGTATATATAGAACGTGGCGATGATGCATTGATGTTGCGCTTTAAATATTTTGTTGAAAATAATGAGTACTTAGAAGTTGAGTTAATCATCACGGATACTCATGTAAAGTTGGTTTATGCTGAATCACCAGAATTACACTTGCTTTATGATGATGAAACACCAATTTGCTTAGATGCTGGCCAGTTAATCAAGTGTACCAATGACTATGGAACATCACTTGCTACTTTAATTAGCGCCCTATTCCAATGTTTACTCAGTGATGATCCACAAAAAAATATCCAAGACGTACTTAATCAAACTAATCTTTTTGACAAAGTTTCAGATGAAAATGCCGAATTAAACAAGGGTTCACATGATTTCGATAACCGACAAAATCAAGCAAATATCTGGGTTTTCTGATTCAGATTCAGAAGTTGTTAAGGATAGTGTTTTATCCTTATCTACTGCTTTGTGGATCATGAATATACTCATGTCTACAAATTTTGTTATTGGTTTAACCAAGAGAGATCAGAAGCTTTTTGATAATGCCAAAGAAACACTGATTACTGAAATGAAGCGGTTAAATTACAATCTTAGCGATTATAAAGTACTCCCTGTTTCAAAAAAGAATGAACCGCTTTTGCTTCAAATTAAACTTGAACAAAAATCAGATCGGATCATAGATTTAGTCAATGCCAATTTAAAGGATTTATCCAAAGACGAGTCCATGGTTATTGAAGTTCTTTATGCAAATTTAATGAATAGTAATAGTGGTGTTTGCATCACTATAAGCGATATTCATGATAAAACAGCGCTTCAAGTCAGTGAGATTCTTACTGACATTTCAAAAGAATTAAAGGTATCTACTTTATCCGATGTTCTTGATATTTATGCACGACCAATTGAACATAATAATGCCAAGGTGAGCTTTACCCTGGTGAACCCATGGGCATTATCAACCGATAGAAAAAAGACTCTTTGCATTGCTGCACCCATATTCAATGAATACAACAGTCCATTTAAATTAATTGCACTTCTTCAAAATATCATTTATCTAATTAATCAGAAGTGTACTAAAGAGACGGACCTTCTATTCGATTCCATTAACCTACCAAAATTTCAAAATAGACTTTTTGGCCAAAGCTTTTTTTATATTAATTAGGACTAACCATGAAAAACCAAACCCGCCCATTTACTGTAGTGTTGTTGGCTCCTATTGCAGAACAACCTATTCATGCTTTAGTTGCGCCATCAGGTGATTCAATTCTGTTATCACAAGATACGAAAGTCTCTACTCTCGCAAATTGTCCAGATATGATCGAATCTGAGTTCGGTACATATGATGAATTTCTTATCGAACATCGCGATCAATTTATGCTGTTTAACCAAGTCGCATCTGATTTAGATCCTGATCTAATTTTTCCTAAAGTGCATTCAGACCTACTTGAAGATAGCTTATGTATTATTCGTTCTATTTTCGCTTTTGAACGTTTCAAATTAGAAGAAGAACAAAAGAATGCTACTCGTAAAGAGCCTAAAGAAATTAATCAAGAATATTTAATGAAACGTGCGATAGACCAGGCAATGACTTTAGAGCAAGATGTTTCTGACCTTTCATCAAATGTAGAGCGCTTACAAAGCCCCATGTCTTAAACTCCATTAAATATATTTAAAATTAACTTTAAACCCTCTCTTAAAACTTATATGCTTATTAGTAATAGTTTAAGGGTGTGGTTTAAAGTATTTTTAGATGGATACAAATTTAGTTTTTTTCGATGACTTTAACGCTACTTCTAACACCTCTTCTGGTGAAAATCACCGTTCTTTAAATAACGTACTATTCTTCTTTCTCAACTATCATAAAGGTACGTTTTTAGCTGATACGATATTTTTTGATACCCACTATCAAACAATTGACAACCGTAATATTGTCGGGGTTTTGCCTGTTCTTTTTAGTATCTGCCAGATTGACCGTTCAGAAGGTCACACCGGGCAAATAGTCGATATTCAACAGGATCTAAATAACGTAGATGAAGATGATTATGAACCTGTAATTGATATAGATGATACGCAAACATTTAACTTGTTCTACCACTTCCTTAAACCATCCAATGATGCACCTGTAAAACCACACCTTAATAAACTAAAAGTATTACCAGACAACTTAATCGATTCGATTAAACACCATGAGCTTTTAAATTACATTCTTGCTCTCATTGAGAATAAGATCTGGACCGATTCTGATGTATTTAAGTATGAGTACAAAAATAGGTTTTTGTTTTGCGTTTTTATCTATTTGTCCAAGACCGTAGATCTAAGTTTTAATAGCTCTCACGCTTCTTTCACGAGCTGGCTTGAACTGCGTAACCTATCTTGGTTTGGTGCTAATGAAGTTGATACCAGTAACTTTGCAACATTAGAGCTTTATATACATGCCCTATCCTACACGCTTAAACTGGCAAACCATATTGTAAAAGCAATCATCAATAATAATGTGACGCCGTTTAAAGTTGCACCGCAAGAAGAATTGTTTTACTTTTTTGCTGAACGTACAGACGCACGTTCTCCTAATGAAGAGACTACACCGCCGTATACGCCAGCGGAAGATGATGAAACTTTTTCCACTGAACTTTCTAGTGCTCCAGTACCAGCACCGTCAAATAAGGAAACACCAAAAGTAACCGATGCTTATTTATTGGTTGGTGCGGATCTTGAGGATTCTGAGTCCACAACATCAGAAAAGAATGTGATTACTCAAGACTTCAACTACCAAGCACGTTTAAATGAATTATATGAGCTGTCAAAATTCATCAAAGATGAAATTATAGATGCTCCAATCATTTCTATTAATCAAGCGTGGAATATAGTGCAAGATAAATGGAAGTTTTATCTCGATACTTTTTCAAGTAGCTACTTCAATATGAATGATTTTGAGAAGACGGCTATTCTTAAACAATTGAAATCACTCAAAGCCAGTATTTTTATGAACTGGTTTGATATTAAGTCGGGTGCTGGCCAGCAAGTATTTATTGATCTAGTGTCATACGACACGTTTAAGATTGAGTTTCTTTCTTCTGAAGCTAAGATGATCCAAACTTACATGAAGAACCGTATTAAAAATCAGATGTATTTTGAAACTACGGCGCCACAACCAAAGTTTTTGAGAAATCTAAACAACTTATTTAATGAACGTGTCGATACGCAAAAAATTAAAGACATAGAAAACACTGAACTTTTGTTGAAGGTGAATGGCATTCTTGACGGTGTTACCAAAGATCTCATTGACAATATCAATCTGCATTTATCAAATGACATTTATCTTGTGAACTACTTTTCTAATGTAGATAAGGAACTGGAACCGCCCAAATATCACTTATTAGATATTTTGCTTCGTACTTCAGTGCTTAACCTTATCTATGTTTGTCCTACAGCATCACTCAATGCAACCAAGGATCTTCTAAATGCAATCACTGATCCTGAAATTGAGGTTTCAGCTTTTGACACATTCGACCGCAAACAATATCAAAATCAAATTGTAAAAGAACTCGCATGTTCATTCCGTCAGCGCATAGATCCATCTGAACTTTTGAAGCTAGATATTACGTAGATATAAAAAATGCCCATCATTCGGGCATTTTCTTTTTAATGGTTAGGCTTACCAAGGTCTAGGCTCTGGTGGGCGTGATGTGTATTCATTATCCATATTGTTTTCAGATTCATTGTCTTGGTCCAATTCTGGATCTGTTTGTTTGTAGCGGTTTTGGTAATCTTGCTGCTCAATTAAATCTTCTAGAGCCATTTCTTTAAAGTGACCAACAAGTAATGAACGTGTTTCTTCTTGGTATTCTGGTTCTTGCGCTAATTGACGTCCAATTTCATTCGGTAGTTTATTGTCGTAGATATATTTTAGGTTGGTTCGTTGTGTTTGTAGTGTAGGTTGTGGGTTAAACTCGTCAGTAAGGGAAACTACTTTAGCTTCACTAAAACTAGTGCCACAATTAAAAACGGCTCTGGTCGCGTCTTGAAGTATATCTTCTTCGTTCTGTATGTTTTCCATTTGGCTTAAACCCTTTATTAAAGTCAGAATCTTAAAATTAAGAGATGTATTAAGATACCCAATTATACTTCAATAAATTTTCAATTTGTACCTTTAACGCTTCTTGCTCTAATCTGTCTAAACCTATTGTTGCGATGTTCTCTAAAAACTTGTCTTTATACTCGTTGTAACTTTCTATATCGTCTTTTTTAATGGTTTTGTCTAGATTTAACGTAAGCATGAGGTTTAATACTTTTAATATTTTTAGGTTCTTCCGTTTTTTGAGAACTTCAATAGGATCTAATTCAAAAGTATTTATTTTATCTAGTTTTTCTTTATAAGTTATTGCCATTAAAGGATTTATGCTTTGGTTGAGTATGTAGGATAACTCTAAAACAGTTATATCTTTCCCCATATCTTTAGATACAGATTTCTTAATTTCCGACAGTAAAATTAAGTGAGATGTAAACTTTGCTTTATCCATAATAGTCTCTTGTATTTAAACTAAATCTTTAAAACAATTAGCAAGTCATGTTTAAACTTTCTGTATATACCAATAACAGTTTTGTGGTACATTATTGCTAATTTAAAAACCATTGTTATTTGTAATAAAATGGTTTTAATGATTCTTTGGTTAAAAGGTATTAAGCCTTTTAGTTAAACGTCTAACTTGTAATTTATAACACTTTGCTTTTAGTCGTCTTAAGTAAGCGATGTATAAGAAGCATTAAGAAAAACGGTGAGTTAGCTATGAGTTTATTTTGTCAATCGACAAATCCGAATTGTGATGGCGACCAAGCCGTTACTCTTCTCTCATCTATCTTTGGACACGACTTCATCAATGCGTTTATCAATGCGTCTGGACCAGCCTCGACAGTACCATCATCAGGTTTACTCACTAATATATTATTAGGCGGTGTAGCTAGTGTGGCAATGTCGTTGGTTTTGGTTTTTGCGATCGGTATTGGTTTAACAGCACTTTTGAAAAGCGCCCAGGACGGTGAAGCTTTCGGGAAAGATTCAAAAGTCACTACGATGTTTTCCCGAATATTATATTCGATTATTTTACTTTTACCTACGGCGTCCGGCTACTGTTTCATTCAAGTAGTCGTGCTAGGTATGGTGCTATGGTCAAATAATGTATCCAATACAATTAATAATAGAACGTTAGGCGAATCCTTAATGGCTTCGGCTAGTTTGTCAGATACGCACGATCATCAGCGTGACATCTTTGGATTTAGGAAAAATGCGCCTGTTATGCTTCGCCAGTTGCATTGTATTAACGTTCTAAACCAAGAGTTTTATACTCTACCGCCAGCATTCGGGCGCTATTTTAGTGATGGTGCTTATGGGGCGAATGCTAATCCTGGTGTTAGCATGACTGCAGTAGAGAAAAAGCAAAACTACATTGATAAAACCGCTAAAACTGCAAGTAACTGGACATCTGTTACTTATAACTTCGCTTACGCTGACAGCCGTTTAGAAGTTGGGGGCAAAAAAGAGCCGATCTGTGGCGGTGCTTCAATGAACGTTGTTAATCCAGCTGCGGTTAATGCTGAGTTAATGGACATTCCTGTTTATAAACTTCGCCAATCAGATCAAAACAAGATCAACGTTGCTTTGGCAAATGTTCAAGCTAAGTTACAACAAGAAAAGAACAATCTATATCGTCAATTCTTTATCGATTTAGAAAAGTGGTATATCGCATATCAAGTAAGCCCTAATGCCACTGAACAGGAAGGAACATTCCCGATTAGTAAAGCTGCTATGGATGCTTTCAATGCGCTAGTTGATAATTATGTGAATAAGAGTCATACCGTAACGAATAATGTTCTGACTTCTGAAAATGGCTATACTGCGGTTCAAACTGTTGTTAATACGCTAAATCAGCGCGGTTGGATGATGACGCCTGAAGCTCGTATTAAAGTAGGTCAATATCGCGCTATTGTTGAGAAGTATATTACTGAACCTTTGTGGACGTTCAGCCCTCCTACACTGAATTCAGCAATCATGAGCAACTCAAAAGGTGAAGCAATTTATAACACCGTTTATGTTGCAATGGATAATGCTGTTGGTAGCATTACATCCAACAATAATTGGGTGGCAAACGGCGATATTGCCGACTCTACCAACTTAATATCAATGTCTACCGATGGTGGTGACTCAAACAAAGTATCCAACATCGATCAAAAGTTTTCGGCATATGGTTCTGCTTGGGCAACAAACATTACTAAATCATTGGTAATGGGTGTATTGGTCGGTGAAAAAGGCGATGCGGAATTATTAAATAATAATTCGTCAAGCTCAAATATCAGCCCTACTACATTGCACCGCAATACGAATGTTATCCGTAATATTCAAGATACTGGTGAAGCAATCTTAGTCTATAAAGCTGTGGCTCAAGGTACTGTTGTCGGCATGAAATTAGTCGTGCTTACTGCTCGTTCTGGTTCTGCTCTTGTTCAATGGGTACCAGGGCTTAAGGGCGTAACTGAAGAAGGCACCAACGCTTTAGAATATGCCGTTGAAAATATCTTTGCTCCTATCCTTGGTCAGCTAGTAACGTATTTGACGATTCTTGGTGTGTGGATGGCGGTTGTTATTCCATATATGCCAATGATCTTCTTTGGTCTAGCTTGTGTAGGTTGGATCATCCATATCCTATACGCTGTGTGTGGTTTGCCTTTATGGGCGCTAATGCACATGATCCCTGAGCGTACTTTTGTCGGTAGCCAAACACAAGGTTATGTCACGGTATTAACGTTGTTCATGCGACCAATATTTATCATTGTTGGTTTCTGGATGGCTGAAATTATTATCGGGCCAGCTCTTGTTACGCTTACTGATATGTTCTTTAGCTACCAAGGTGCAATGAGCATCGCTTATTCATCTAATACGTTTACAGTTATCTTTACTGAGCTGATTACGTTTATCTGGAAGTTCTTCTTATATCTATTCTTGATGACTTCAGCGATCTACCTGATTTACGGGTTGGTATTTAGTGTTGCTGACCAAGTACAACAATGGATTGGTTCTGGATTGAATGGCGGTCAGTGGGGTGAAACAAACTCAAAAGAAGCTATTCAAAAGTTTGGTGGCGCTGCAAGTACGTTGTCTGGTCCATCTCCAGCATCTCGCCGTCCTTTACCGCCTGGTAGACGTCCTGATGGTGGTAAGGGTGGTCCAAATAATCCGAAAGGTGGTGGTGGTGGCAATGGTGGTACAGGTGGTAATACATTAGGCGGTACTGGTAGTACGACTGCATATAGCCCTGTAAACATGCCAGCTAGATCCGCTTCTTTTGGCGCTGCAACTGGTGGTACAGGTGGTATTACTCCAAGTGGTGTCACTGGTGGTACGGGTGGTAGAACTGGTCTTGGTGCTAAACCAACATCACCTACCCCAAGCCAAGGTCAATCTACATTCGGTATGGGTGCTACAAGTGTAAGTGGTACAAATAATACGCCTACTACTGGTGGTGGTCTATATGGTGCAAATGCTTACGGAAAAACAGCTTCTACGTTTAATCGTGGTGTAGCTAAAGCATCAGCATCTAAGACTGGTTCTACTTTCGGTAGTGTGAATGTTGCAAGTGGTACTGGCTATACGTATGGTACTGGTTCGACTCCTAATGCACGTTTTGGTGCTAGTTCTAGTGCAACCAAGAAATCTAATATTTCTGGCCGTAGCACTATGACTAATCGTGTGCGTTCAGGTTTAAGTTCAACTCTGTCTAAGTTTAAAGGTAAACCTTAAAATCTAGACAATAAAAAATGGTGCTTTATAAGCACCATTTTTTTTATCAAAATATTCATAATTAAAAGTTGATTTTCTGAATGTTGTTTTTGTTTGTAGAGTTAAAAATAAATCTACGAACGCCGATATTAACAAGTTGCTGTTGATCTTTCTCTAGCTGACCAACTGCATGACTGTAAGCACGGTTCAAATTGTTATATGAACGGTTTTGCACAAGTAAGTCAAAGTTGTTGATACGCTCTTCTTCTAACTCAATTTGCTTGTTATTAAGCTCGATGTCTTTTGCTTTCATTTGGGCGCAAACATTGTTGTACTTGTTCGCCAGCTCATTGTGCTTGCTTGTAACGTCATCAATGTGTGCGTTCGCTTCAGTAACCAATTCGTTGTACTGATTTGTAATACCTTTGATTCTGTTTTCTAGCATTTCAATGTGAGCTAACAAGGCATTTTCATTCTTCATGTGTACTTTGTTTTGGATTAAAAAGTCTAATCCCATTGAAGCACGGTCAATCGCTTGGTCGAAAGTAGCGCTTAAAACGTGTGCGTGATTTAACATATTTAGATACCTCACTACTTTTATTAAATTAAAATATTAAAACCATGTAACCTTATTCTTAAACCTATCAATAAGATTAACGCTATATGTATATACTATCTTAAAACAAAACCTAAAAACTTTTTTTAAAGTATAAAATAAGTATTTAATCGTATATACTTAATCCGTCCACTTAGCTATTAGGGACATTTAATAAGAAGTTAATTTATTTTAAGAACTTCCTTTAAGCCTGGCGATTCACTTATGAAATTTAAACCCTCATTTCAATTAAAGCCCTTGAGCTGTGGCATTAAAGTCACAATTTTAGTGACTTGTTCGGCTTTTATTTATACCGCTAACGCCGATCCTATTTCTGAAAACGTAACCGCTACAAATGCTAATACGGCAAAAGTTCCTAACAACGCTCAAAAAATGATTTTCCATAAATATTCGATCATGCCGAATGATGGGCGCCGTAGTGCTGGTCGTTTTGGTGAATTTCGTTTGCGAGGGGGCGCTGCTGGTAGTCATAACGGTATTGATATTAGTCGTGCGAATCCTAATGACCTTACACTTAAAGCAATTGGTTCAGGTTCTATTGTCTCTTATGACACACGTTCATCTGGTGCAAGCAACCAATCAACCACTAACCCACTAATTATGCAGATGGATACTGGCGATCGAATCATGTATCGCCATACTGATCCATCGTATCAAAAAAAATATAACGCTTACCCTGGTCAACGTATTCAAGCTGGTCAAAACATCGCACACATGTCAAATAAAGGCTGTGGTTCATGTGCCGTGCATTTGCACATTGAATATGGTGTAAAGGCAAAACGTGGGCTAGATGTTTGGCTGAATAAAAACTTAGATCAAGTTTTTAAAAATCCATCCATTGCACTTCAGCAACGCGTTAAAGGATCTGCGCCATATGTGGGTAGTTCTGAATATAAGTTAACAGATCCTACGCCATATTTACCTCAAGACGTTGTGATTAGTGTCTCGCCACAAGGACAAGCATTAGAAAACAAATACACACCGTACTTGGGTAACACCATTAGGACTCAATGGAATGCCTTATATTCATCATCAACAGGAATCACCCTCCCCGTTTCTTCATCGGTAGATGGCATTGCAGTAAAACAAGGCAAAAAGCTTCCAGCACTTGCATTTAGTGGCGATGTTTCGATGGATGCTTATGGATCTGCACAAGTGCAAGTCGCTCAAATGATTGCTGACGGTACTATCTCACCTGAAGCAGCTGCAAGCGGTACCATTTATGCAAATGATGTTGCTCAATATGCACCGCCTAGAACTATTTTTGGTGGTACGGCTGATGATGTGGGTTTTGATATTGGTGCACTTAATTCTACGCCAGCAGAATTAATTGAAAACATTGGTACTGGACGTTATGGCAACTCTAAATGGTTTAATGAATTAGCAACTATGTCGATGATGGGGCTTTTGATTGAAAAGCTAAACATTATCAATGCACAAAACTATTTGACTAAAGAGATCCATAAACAAAATGAACGCTTAGAGGCTCTTTTGGCAGCTTATACAGCGTCAGAAACTCAACGCTATTCTGGCCGTGTAGATGAACTTTATACGAAAGCTGAACAACCAACTGTTATTCCTGAAGTAGCAGTAGTTGAAATGAAACAGCTTTTTGAGGAAGGTGGAAACGGGCAAGTTTATTCAGATGCACAAATCTTAAAAGGTGGACAAGGTACTCCAGATCGTAAATGTGGTTGGGGTATACCAGGTGCTTTTGGTGCGGTTAAAGATGGTATTAAACGTGTTTCTTTAAAACATGGTTATAACCCTAATGACGTTGCAGCTATTCTTGGTTTTGAATCTGCCGGTTTTAATCTTAAAATTGACAACAACGCTGGTGCATATGGTTTAAGTCAATGGACTAAAATTGGTATAACAGATATTAATGCTTCAGATTTAACAGCGAGAGGAATACCAGCTTCAATTAAATCAAACCCTAAGCAAATCACTACACTGAGTGCTCAACAACAAGTCGAATTATTAGATTTATATCTTGCAGTAAAAGCACGACAACGTAAAAGCGACTATAATAATAAAACAATAGCTGGGTTTTATGCTCTAGTTTTAGGTGGACCATATAAAAGCCCTAGTCGTGAATATAATGCGAACAGAAACCTCGATAGAAACCCTCGAGATGGTGTTGTGACTTTAGCTGAAGCCGTTACATTTGAAGGTATTGTTATGCGTTTATGCCCTTACTATTCTGAATACCCTTAATAGAGCAATTAAAGGAAATATTATGAAAAACAGATTTTTGTCTTTATTGGGTTTTAGCCTTTTAGCATGTGCATCTTTTAATGCTAGTGCTAATACTAGCTCAGACTCTATTCGTGCTGAACTTGAAAAACTGCGCTTAGTAAACGTTAAATGTGCTGCGGTTTCTAACGATCCATTTGATGCAAAACACCTAAATTGCTATACAAATGTTTATAACCGCGCAAGTCAGCTTGGTAGCCTTGCTTCTAAATATATTAATAATGAAGAAGCTCCGCGTGTTCTAGCTGATCACAATCGAAACTTTACTCAGTTACTTGCTAACTGCGATCAGTTATACGCTGGCCAGACTGCAAAGTACAAAACACTAAGCATGCAATGTAAAGCGACCAATAAATTAGGTTGGGCAATGTTTATTCCGGCATTAATGAAGTAATAAAGGATCAGGTTATGAAAAAGTTTTTAAGTTTAGCTTTGTTATGTGCTGCTACCATTATTACGTCATCTGCCAACGCTGGTTATAAGACCAAAGCTGAAGCTATTCAAGCTTATAACAAGGTACAAGCTGAGTATCAAAAATGCGTGTTTAATTATAATGAAGCGCGTGATTCTGAGTACGGTTCACCAGAACTTAAGTGCAATACACCATACAACCAATCATTAACACGTTTCATCAAAGACGTTCGTGCGGAAAGTCAAAAGAATGCTGCAGCTTGGCAAGCAATCAATACACAACATATTAAATTTAGCCAAAACTGTGATAGTCAAACTATGGTGAGCTCATACAATCCATCGTTTTTTATTCGTCAATCTTTTATGTGTGAATCCTCTGCTTTTACATCTTTAGCACAAGTGGCAATCGACCTTTCTTATTAATTTCAAAACATAAAAAGGGCATCTATAAGATGCCCTTTTTTGTCGTTTGGTTTTAGACTTTTTCTATAATTGTTTCGGTATCTGGTGTTTCAACTTCAAACCCAAAGTGAAGATTACCGTATTCAATTGCTTCTTCTACCCAATGCAAGCCCATGTTTTGCTCATTTCCTACTTTGCTTGAATCATAAGCCTCAAGGGGCATCACCCTCTTAATATCATTTTCGATGAAAAAATATGTATAACAGTGAGGGTGCACATATATTCCATCAAAATAAAATGGAATTAAATATCTCCCCTTTAATTCCTTAAACTGCTCAATTGTATGTTTACTTGAAGCAATTCCACCGCCTGAATCTATGACAATGCTTCTAAAAGATCCTGAAGGAATATCAACGATAGCCAGGCCATCGAACGTTTCTACACCATTTAATATCTCTTTAGTTTTGAGATAAACACCTGGTTCAAAATGGCGTTGCTTGAAATTAAAATCTTCCGTGAAACTAAAGATTGACTTTGTTTCCTTTTCAATTAGATGAAACATTTCAAGAAGTGGTGTGATTATATCTGCGACCTGTGAGCCCTTTTTCTTAACAAGCTCCATGATATACGGTTCGTGATGAAACTCTCCGCGAATATAACTAGCATTGTGACATGCCTGAAACACTCTATTTTGCAGAACTTCAACTTGATTAGGCATTTGAAATCTCCGTATTTTTTGAATTTAAGTGTTCCAATAAATCATTAATGCCATCTGTAAATAATATGTTTTTGGCTCGTGTTACGGTCACATACAACAGCCGTTTTTCATCTGCAGAAATCATTAGCTTTTTATCGAGAATTTTATAGTTAAAGCCTTTTGCGATTAGGACATTATCCCACTCTAAACCTTTACTCTTGTGTGATGTGCTAATGACCAAAGTGTTTTTTGGGTCAGTTTCATCATCAGCCATACTATTTTCTAACGCCCACTCAATCACTTGCCATGAGTATTGGTTTGTTAGATCCAGAAAGGTTTTTAATTCTGTAGTTGCCCCCTCCACTTCTCCAAACACTTGTATATGGTCCACAAGCTCTTGGTAGGAAGAAAAGTTTTGAAGCTCTTTACACGTTGGCCGTTTATTTGCTCTCAGTTGAAAAATCCCACTGAAAATATCTTTACTGCGCTTTCCATCAACCTCAAGACGTATTTTCTTTTCGCCATTAAGGTAGCCATGAAACTTAAAAAAGTATTCAAAAGCCGTAGCATTTGTTCTACAAATAATCGCGTTCAATGAAGATGGTGCATAACTTGATGTACTGAAAGTGGTAACTTTTGACGTTTTACTTGGTAAACCTTTTAACTGTCTGGTTTCACCAAAAAGTTTATTGAGAAGTAGATTAGCTATATCTGCAACTGCATTACCAAACCGAAACGACTGTTCTAAGTACAATGCTTCAAGATCTAGGTTCTGTAAAATATCTTTCGCACCCCTAAAGCCATATATGCTTTGGTATGGATCTCCAACAAAAATAACTTTTGCTTTTTGACGTTTGAGTACGTCTAGTATTAATTGGTCACTATCTTGGCTTTCATCTACCATCACGTAATCAAAATCAAGTTGTGGTTTTTGCAGTACCCACCACTTGAGATAGTAATCGTGTGTAATACCATAATCACCGTTTGGATCAACTACATCATTCCAGATCATTTTCGCAATTGAAGTGATTTTATCTTCAAGAACGTCATTGCGCTTAATTGATGTTTGTTCTTTTAAAGCTATGTAAGGATGATCATTGGTAACAGTCTGATCCACTGTCATACAAAAATAACGTAATGTATTAAGGATAATCAGCGCTAATGTTAGATCGGTGAGTTGTCGGTTTTTCCCGTTGTACTGAAATCGAATGTTTTCAAGCTTAAACTTTTGAACAATATCTTTAGGAAGTAACGTAGGTTTGTTAATCTTATTTTTCAGCCAACCAGGTATATTTCTGTAAGCTAGAGAATGGAATGTAGAACATGTGACTGAATTCAGCCCATATTCAGCGAATTTTTGATTAGCTTCATCTGCCATCTTTTTATTAAATGATAGATATAGTCCAAGCTTACCTAGTTGTTGCAAAGCACTACTACAATGGATCAATGTCGTAGTCTTACCAGTACCAGCAAAAGCAATCAATTTAAAACTGGTTTTTAGTCGTGTTGCTTTATCAATTGCTCGTTGCTGTTCACTGGTAGGTTTTTGAGTAATTTTCTTCACAACCATTGCTTAATTTCGTGCTAAAAAAGAACTTGGTTTTTTGTTTTTCATTACAAGCACATCGCTTTCAACAATTTGCATCTGGCTTGCTAAAAAGTTAACTTGTTGCTTCAGTTCGTTTATATCGCTTTTTAGTTCAACTACTTGCACTTGCATCTCAAGGTTTGAATATTTGAGCTTGTTATTCTCAGTTTCTTTCTCTTTTAGTGCTGCCTGTAATCTTTTGATTTCCTGTTGGCTCTCTATGTTAGCCACATTAATATTGCTCTTGCTTTGAATATTTTGTGCTTGAGAAGATGTACTCTCAATTGCAACAGGTGTTGGCTTTGGTTGTACTGTGCCATTATATTTGGTTGTCTCTGAGATCTTATCCCATAGTGAATATGTGCGTAATGGCGCTGGTATATTTTGATTTGGTGTTGAAAAACTGGTGCGTAAAGCATTTGCACTGTCTTTAGATACAATGTCTCCAGAACTATTAATTTCAGTAAAGCCAGCATAAGCAAGTGAAACAACTGTTGAAACTGCTATTGCACCAATTACCTTAAAATAGTTTGATTTCTTCATTAGAATGCCCCTTTCAAGCGCTTATTTTTTGCCGTTTGATTTGATGATTTTCGAGTGATTGTGTTGTTTTCTAAATTGATAGAAACACCTACATTCATGACCTGATTTTTCTGTGGGTTGTATTGAATAAAGACCAGTTCTTTTGCATATTTCTTTGCGTGTGTTAAACGTTCAGCATGAATTTCATCAAGATTAAATCTGATTTGCATTCGCGATATATACAGCTTGAATAACTGATCATTTACTTCAGCTAAATTTAAAACTAAGCCTTTTTCATCTATAGAAGCAGACTCGAAAGTTAAATCATTTAAAAACCAATTTTCGGGTTGTATTAGTAAATAAAACTTTTCAACTTCGCTTGTGATTGCATATGAAAAACAAAACTCATTCACCTGATAGGTGCTTAAGCAAATGGTTTCATTGTTATAGCCACGTTTCATGTTTCGGTCATATGAGCTCAACCACCAAACTAAATAGTGTCGTGCTTCCAACTCTTTAACGGTTATTTGTGCTATTTCTGAGGCCTTTAGCTGTAATGCTTCAAGGTTTTCTATTCGTCTAGCTCTCATAGATATTTCACCTTATTTTTCTTGAAAGCATGAGTTATCAAAAGCCATTGAGTTAGGATCTAACCCCATGTTTTTAAGAGCCAAGGCTTTACCGTCAAGTTCAGGGTTATCAGATGTGCTTAGTTGTTGCGAACTTGTTTCTGAAGATGCATTTTTCTCATTAGTACCTGAACCTAAAAAGTAACCGCCTCCAGCAAAAACAACTACTGCAGCTACAATGCCCATAGCTGGCCAAGACGTTTTAAAACTAGAGAATCTATCTGCTAAAGATAAGCTGTATTTTTCTTCATTAGAACGTATAGGGCTGTCTGTAACATCAGCCTTATATTCATTTAGAGCTTGATGCCAAACTTCCTTTATGTAGCTCTGAAGTTCATATGTACTGAAACGAACCTTGCTTTTGTTTAAGTAATAGCATGGCTCACTTATAAGAATTCCTGTGTTTTCGTCAGACTTTAAGAAAACTTGTCCTCTAAACAAATTATTCTCGACCTGATCAAATCCTTTGATCGTTAATATTAGATCCGTGGCCTTTGCATCTATATTGAAGATGCTCACCTGGCGATTTCTATCCGTATCTCCAGAAAGGTCAGAATCTAAAAACATAGACTCATTGTTTATCTTAGAGAAATAAGGTGAAAAGTTTCCGACAATCGATTGGAAAGCTTTCAATTGAGTTTTGTTCATCTCAATTCCCTCTTATTTGAAAATATAGTCAAGAGTGGCTGTTTCTGAAGTTCCTCTACGAGCTTCAACTTTTCCAGTCTTTTTATTTACAAAGATAGCAACTGGTACACCAGCAGTTAGTGGCTGTGGCTTTTGTCCAGCGCTACGAATTGCTTCTCGCTGTTCACGATCTTCTTTTGGCATTGCAACAATATCTTCGTGATAGAAGAAGATAGATTGAAGAGCGCCTAAGTGTTTATCCAACTCAGCAAGTTCCTGTGGTGTAGGAATCACTTTAATTGAGTTAATTTCTTCATCTGTTCCATTAAAGGTTTTATTAATAGTATCTTCAGATGGTTTACGAAGAATTCCAGCTGCTAATTGTTTTCCGTTTTCACTTTGGTTTAGAACTAAAGCTGGAATCCATTTAATAGTTGCACCGCTTTTAACGTATGAGCGAGAAAGGTTGAATGTTTCGTGACAATATTTACAGCGTGGATCGTAAATGATGTAAACAGTGTTGTTATCATTCGCTTTCCCCTCTTTAAACCCTGAAAGCGTTTTTACAGCTTTAAAGACTGGATGATTGTATGCACTGGCCAAATTCCCAACGGAAGCTGTTGGTTGTCGTGCTGGTGTATTCATTTTTTTTGCAGTTAATTTAAGAGGCTCAGATATATTTTTTTTAGTAGCAGAATCCCAAGCTGTACCATGTAAGATGACTTTTTCATCGGATGTTGTAAAAAACACCGCATTTTTCCCATTAGGTGCCTCAAGAATCCAAGAAGTTAAACCTCCACTAAAGGGTTTAACTTCTTTTACTTTGCCCATTTTTTGCATCTTAGAAGTAAGGTCCTGAGATGGTGCAGCGTAAGTAGAGATTGTAATAATACTAATAGCGCAACTTGCTACTATTTTAGTGAAATTATTTAAAAGCATTTTAGAGTATTACCTTTTAAGCCATGTTTTAGCAGTATAGTTAAAATATGGTTTTAAAAAAATAGTTAAATAAAAAAGACCGGTGTTTTAATACCGGTCAATTATAACTTATAAGTTTAAGACTAAAACCCTTTTTGCTTGTTTTTTTGTATTTCATCCTGTGGTATTTCTACGCTCACCATATCAAAAACATGATCGTCACTATACTTAAAATCATCTTTATCATTGTTTTTAGAGTTATAAGATCCGTTTTTTAATTCCTTGTCCGTAAACTCTACTACTCGAATAATACTGTTCACATCTTCAGCAGCTTTTTGTCTAGCTTCAGTCATGGCAAAACTCAATAATTCGTATTCAAAACCAACAAGGCCAATGTTAAAGTCTGGCTCTTCTAATGGCTTCCCTAATTTCACCTCAATTAGATAATGCGAGATTGGACCTAAACCCTCACTAAACAAAGACGGTCTACCAATATTCTGTATGAATGCGTATGCAGTTCGATTTGAT
>NZ_BBTF01000061.1:0-17340 GCF_000876115.1 Acinetobacter sp. NBRC 110496 | reverse complement strand
AGTTTTTCCAATAATTTGCCAAATAGCAAAGGACTCACTAGCCGTGCATTGCAAATTTGTAAATGCTTAAAACTTGAATTCTGTAACACCAATACCCCTGGAGCATCATAATTCTCTATACAGAATTGATGAAAATCTTTTAGGCGACCAAAACGGTATTCTGCGCTTTGGTGCATCTTACGAGAGGTTTTTCCTTTCACCGAATCTCGTTGAACTGCTTTTTCATCACGTTCACTGCTGTATTTCAATAGCTGCCGATATAAATCCTCATAGTCATCTATGGATTGTTGCTTTAAATCTAATTTATTGAGCCAAATCTCAAATATAAATTCTTTGCCAAACGATCCTAAGTAGCTTTCAATAGTTGATAATTGAAGCCCTCGTTTTTTTAAATGCATTAACCAGTGAATTAAGCGTAGTTGAGCATCAATTAAAGACTTTTCCTCCGTATTAGCATCAACTATCTTCTCCTCTAACACCCTTCTAGTTTCTTGCCAAAAACGTAGCGTGCGTTCTTCTTTATTCCTCTTTTTATCTAAACGCTCAACTTTTTGACCTTTACGTTTCTTTTGACCAAACAACATCAACTCATACGGAATCGTTTGTAATTTGCTTTGAACAGTCGGAACTTCAGGAAGTAACTGCTCTTGTTCAAAATGAATAGGGCGATTATCTGGTTCTGTGACTTGATTGTAATCATTATTCCACAGCAATCTAAATTCGGATGGCCTTAAAGCAACAGTATTAATCTCTTGCTGAAGCACATTACTCAAAAATATATCTATGCTGAGGTTTGGATTAAATTCGAGTACCATTTGCACATCATTAAATGCACGAAATCCACGGCGTTTAATTTGATATTGCAGATCCCCAAGACTTTTTTTCCTGCCTATCTTACTCAAGCTTTCTAAAATACAATCTTCAACTGAATGTTGCAGACAAAATTCTTTCTGAGTAGCTTTCAACTTTTTTAAATATTGCAAAATGAACTGCGCATATGGGTTAAAAAAAACATGTTTCCATTGGTACAACTTTCCCTGTTCTACATCGTTGCCATATTGAGAGTTTTCAACACGATAATGTAGTAACAATGGATTAGTGATTTTTTTGTAGTCCGAATGGTATAACCGAAAACAATTCAGATCTGTACCAAGCTCAATGGCCTCCTGCAATTGCTTCTGAATAGCAATCAAATGCTGTTCATCTGCACAGCCTGAAATATATATAAAACTTAAGCATAAATTTCCCCATAAGTACTTTGGTTCATTCCAATATTCAAATGAATCTTGCCAATACTGCCTTAATTCCTTAAGTACATGGATATGTAGATGCCCCTGTTCTAACCGTGACTCTGTACTCTCAATTTTTCTAGGCAGTACGATCCGTTTAGTATGTGGATTTAGCTTAATTCTGTATGATTTTTTATCTACATTCTGGTTGAATTGCTTCCTTCTTTTATTAAATTCATCTTCAGTAAATTGCATCAGTTTTGATTGTTCGTCTCGGCTCAACTTTTGACTCAAACAATCAACACTATCTTTAATGTCATGCCATTTTTCAGCGATCTGCTGATCAAGTTTTTGCTGCATTTCTTTCGTCAATACTTCAGGTGGAGAAGGCTGTCTATCTAGCGACTTTTTCACCATTTTATGAATATCAACAAATAGATCATCTAGTTGTGGTTTTATTAGTTCTTTGATTTTTTGCATACAACTATTTTCGCTCTAAGTGTTTAATCGATAAAGATTTGACATTATCTTGCAATTGCTGGCGGGCTTGCTGTACATAGACATTCGGGATAAGTGAAGAATGCGGATGAAAAGCCTCTCGGTCACGTTGGTCATGACCATACAGGGCCTGAATTAAGTGAAAAGCTAATGCTGGTTTACCCTCTTGCTGCTCATGCATCAAAAAGTTCATGTCAAAATGACGTAACCAATTCGAATACATATTCTTTGGAAAGACTCCTTGCATATATGAATTCACCCATTTTCTCGATAAAGGGATTAACTTAATTTTCCTGCTCTGCCATTCTTTGACAGTTATCGGCAAGATATCTTTACTAAAAATGACCTTACCAAAAAGATCATTTACAGTTATCTTCTTCTTTGCAAAGACTTGTCTAAAAAATGAACCGTACGCTTCAATAATTTGTTCTAAAAAGGCAGTGTAATTTTGCAGTGTTTTTATGAAAAAATCAGATAAAGGGATAAAACGACCATCTTTTCTTGCTTTACTATTTTTTTTATCATTCACATATAAAAGCTTGAGCTCAACACAATAATCATCCAAATTCCCCAACAGGTTTTTTTTAGGCCGACTTGCCAAACTCAACAAACTGATATGCCACATCCAACACGCATATGCATTAAGTTGATTAATAATGTGCTTATCTTCTTGGATGTTTTCGTGACAATGTCTATGTAAAATATGGAATTGCTCTTTCACAAAATTGGGTTCAAGTGCCAGTTGGCTCCCTATCCTTCCTATAGATAATGCAGATTGCACTTTGAATTGTTGTTGCAATATTTTTAGTTCAGCCGTGTCTTCAGTAAAATGTGTGGAATGTGGTGTAAGTGCTTTTTCTAAAAAGGCTAGATATGTGCTACTGAGTTGAGTTTTCGGTAGCCCGCCATAATAGATACCAGGCATGTGATGCTGACTATCCCGCCCAGCAATTACATGAGCAAGATATTCATTATATGTTTCATAATATATATGAAAATATAATTGAGCCTGCAGTTTTTCTACAGTGATCGAACCTACAAACCGATTATCAAGCCAATTCTTAAGTTTCGTATTAATGTGTGTTGATGAAATTAGTGGATTCGATGCTTGTTCTATATAGTCAAACCAAGCAGAAGGTAAATGTAGTTGATGTGTCATCACTTCATTCCACCGCACATGATTTAAGCTCTTAATCTTCTGCTCTGTAATTTTAAGATTTAATTTGAGTAAATATTCGCGACGTCTACTTGAACCATTCTGGATCAAAATTCCATCTTGAATAAGCTCGTTAAAATCCATCAGTGCGACGGGTGATAATCCCGTCAAAAGTGACAATAAACATGCTGCAGCGATTGCAGCATCCCTCCAGTGCCCGGATAACTCGGTTCTCAACACATAAACAATTTGCTTCAGTATATCTGGCGCCAAATAATGTGGATTTGTAACAAAAGGAGCATGACGGCGCTGGCGATGCCGCATTAGATGCGTCGCATTATCGCTGAGTATATAATTTAAATTTTTAGACTTTTCATCTTCTGAATAAAACTCCATTTCAGGATCTAATAGATCAACTTCACCCTCTTCATCTTTGTGAAGAGCGGCATCATAAATACTGATCTTTGCGTTATGTCCAATATCTACTTGCTTACCCGTTTTAATTTCACGAAATTTTTTGAGTTCATTTTTCGTCGGCCATTGCAAAACTTTACTTTTTTTTGACTTACGCTGACGATGAACAACACGACGATCATCAAGTCTTTTAAAAATTATTAATAGAGCCGATAAATACTCTATGGCTTGTACTTGTTTGAAATCTTTAATATTAAAAAGTTGATTACGATCCTCCTTTTTCAAGTTACGTTCGTACATGACATAGCGATTTAGTAGCTCACTGCATTCTTGAAATAATTCAGCATGATTAGAATCCAGAACATATCGTGATACATAGCGAAAGAGATCACAAACATGTTTTTGCTTATTCTCAGCTTTATCAATTTTTGCAAATTCTTGATACTGCCGATATGTTAAAAAACTCGCTTGTAGAATCAAATAACGTTCAGACGACAGCTCTTGAGTATTACTAGTAGTCGGGCATGCAAAATAACTTAAAGAAGCTAGATAATAATATTTACCTAATTGTCTAGAACTAGATATATAGCCATATATCTGTTGTGCTTCCTTATTTAGAGCATGGGCTTTTTCACGTAAATCATCTGATAGATCGACAAATTGTGTATTCACAACATGATTGCGTAATAAACAATAATCTTTTTGGAATTTTTCTGCTAAATCTAAGAATTGCTCTTCTGTTTCAATCTTTGGCATATTCGCTTTCGCTTAATTTTTTATCAAATTGCATTGGTTAAATTCATTACGATCTGAACAATTTGGTAAAAGTTGATCTTTTATTGAACTCTTTGTCAGCTTAAAAAATCTAGCAAAAAATTTAGCATCCAGCTCTTTCTGAGCTTTTCTCTCAAAGCACAAGTGTTGCTGTGATTTTTCGATAAAATCATCAAGATTATGTATCAACTGTAAGATTGCAACATAATTAGAATGTACACGTAAGCATGGCTCCGTTTGCATTAATAGCAATATTTTTTGCCAAATTTTCACATAGATTATTTTGAACTTTGCTTGTACTACTACTTTCTGGCTCTGTTTAATCTTTTTGATTTTCAGTAGTTCTGAGTTAATTTTTACTATCTTAAATTGAACATTTTGTCGCTCAAAGCAAAAGGGCATGATAAATTGCCCCATAAATATCTCTATATTTTTTACTAAATAGTCAAATTTTAACATTTTTATCGATATAAAAAATGAGCATATCTTTGTATATTAAAATTCATTTAATTTATCAACTAAATTTTCTCAAAATTACAATTATCAACAAATACATATGGTTTACTTATCATGGGTGGTCTAAATTTTAAAAATTCTTCCACTTTTTTTTAGTTTTCTGTTATTACATGAAACAATACCGTTGTATTACATTTTGAAATGCTGTGTATGCAGCATTGATCAAAAAGATTCTCTGCTATACTTACTTCACGTGTAGCATCAATGGAGTTTCGAAATGCTCAGAACCACTGAACAGAAAAAAAAATATATTCAAGCGACACGTGCGCAAAACTATCAAGCCAGCCTAAAGCTTGAAGGCATTACAACGACAGCTCAAACAACTCAACAAAGTAAAGCTGAAATCTTGCAAAAATATAAGAAGTATTCGCAACCCGAAACTTAGTCAGGTGCATGTATGGATAAATATGGGGAAATGGGTGACAGCCTGTATTGTTACCCTGGCACAAATATCCTAAAGAACAAACTCAATATTCATGATGAACAAATTTTAGAACAAGCTGAACTAGAACTGTCTGGATTGGCAAGTAACTTAATTGAATATGCTGAACCACCTTACGACTTACAATACTTAAAATCAATTCATGCGCAGCTCTTTGGCGACTTATACGACTGGGCAGGAAAGTTAAGACAAATCGATATTTCCAAAGGTGACACCCGTTTTTGTAATTTTTCCCGTATTGAAATTGAAACCAATAAACTACTCAAACCGCTTCAAGAAAAAAAATACTTTCAAGGCTTAGCACCACAACAACTGATTCCTCAACTTGCCGACTTGTATTGTGAGCTTAATGTCATACACCCATTCCGTGAAGGTAATGGACGTACACAACGGATTTTCTTTGAGCATCTGATTGCTCATTGTGGTTATGGTATTGATTGGTCTCGCATTGACTCTCAACAACAATGGATTCAAGCCAATATTGAAGGTTTTTATGGTAATTTAAATCCATTAATTAAGATTTTTGAAATATGCTTTATTCAAAATACCTAAAATTTAAGTAGTCGAAGCCCACAATCCTTAATGAGCCATCATCTTTGCTTCAATCCACTGATTAATTTCCCAAATAAACCAACAATCACGATTCTTAGAAATCTTAATACTCTTCGGGTAATTTAGGATCGTAATATTCAGATTACTTATCCAGAATTGAATAGATCGTTAACTTAGATAGACTTTTAAGCAATGTAACTTGCCGCATGTTTATCAACATATGTCTCAAAAAAGTCTGCCCATACATAGATTTATGGCGTTTAGTGCTTAAATTTCAGATTAATCTTCGTCTGATGACCTGAATGGATGTTACAGATTACATGCAGGTGAATTACTCTGTGGCTGTATCATGGCTTTTGTGCAATCCAATCCATTTGATCCGAATGTTCTCTTTTGCAATAAAGCAGCCTCTTCTGCTTTTCCTGAACCAACGAACTATGTCATTGATTTGATTCAACCGACAACAGTGATGCTGAATCAAATCTCCAAAGAAGGGATTAAATGCAAGAAATGTGGTAAGAAAAAGATAGGGGATGGAAGTTATTATCCGTCTAATTGGAACCAGCCCATGAGTCGAGATCAGTTGAGTAAGAATCATTTTAAATGAATAAGAGAAGGATGGCTTACCTCACTTCTCCGAATAACAATGCTATGCTTTTCAACCAAGGTTATAAATTGGCAACTACATTTCATTCTTCTTCATGCTGGTCCTATAGCCTGTAGACAATTACTACATCATTTGCATTCAATGCTCAATACAGCCTGTCAGCAGAACCGCAGCGATACTTTTTTTCGTGCATACATGTAGTGTTTAAATCCATTCATTTTTCAATGATCCTCTGCCGTTTATCACATTTATGGTCGATCTTTAACCTTGTGAAAAATGCACATACCGATCCCTTCAAACTGTCAAATTTATGTATGCATGACATTTAAAGAAAATTATCTGATCAATTTTTTTAGGTAAAATTCATCAAGAAAAAGTTATTATTATTCATAACATCACCAATAACCACATAAAAACAATAATTTAATAAATTATTCTTCCAATTTTTTTATATTTAGTGTTATTACCTCTAAATCCATGTTTACCACCTTCTATTACATAAGTAATTTAGAAGTATCCACGATATAAATTGCTTGCCCTCACACCTCTCCCCTCTCACGCCCAAAAAATTTATACTGAAAGGCAGATTAAGCCCGTTCGAGTTACATATAGCCGCATGCTATATTGAAAGCATTAAGAAAATATCCTCAATATTTATAGGATTTTTAAAGTATGAACTAATTTTCGAAGAACCCTTTCTAAGTAATGTGACCTATTAGGAAAAATGAAAATACTGAAATCTCCGTATCAACAATCAGTCAAAGTACATCCTGATGATTTTCTGTAACCGATACCCAAGGACTATACCTACCCTTCTGATGTGCTGTGCAACAAAGCCCTCCTTAGCCACACTATAGCTATAGATTAATTCCATTATTTTGTGATTTAATTAAATTATTCATTCTTAAGACCCAATTTAATGGATTTATATTTCACTAAACCAGAAGAAGTTGTGACTCTTTTAGGTGAGCGTTTACGTAAGCAACGACTCTTTCTGGAGATGTCTCAAGCTGAGGTAGCAGCACGCGCTGGTGTCGGCGTGAATACAGTTTCGAATCTTGAAGCGGGACGAAATGTATCTGTTGAAAATTTAGTCCGTATTGCAATGGTCTTGGGTCGATTAAACGAACTTCAGGAACTATTTAAACCTCAGCTTAACAGTGTGAATGACATTCTTCGCTATGAGAGTCAAAGTAAGCGCCACCGTATTAAGAGGAAGGGATAATGCTCAATAGACTTAATGTTTATTACAACGGTTGGGGCGAATCATGGTTATGGGGAACGCTGATTAGTTCAACAGCCACGACAGGTAGACCCACCATTGCTTTTGAATATAGTCCAGAAGCAATACAGCAAGGTGTTGAGCTCTCTTCTTACTTGCTGCCTTTAAAAGGTCTACCATTCAGACAAGGTTTTCCTACTCATCAAATGGGACTCCCAGGTCCAGTCTATGACGCTTTACCAGATGGTTGGGGCATGATGTTGATGGATCGATATTTCAAAAAAATTGGCTTAAATTCAGCACGAATTGGACCTTTGGAGCGTCTGACCAATATTAGTAGTCACGCAATGGGTGCCCTCTCCTTTGAACCTTGTGTTGCTGACATGCAAACCTCAGAAAATATCCCTTTACAACAACTGGCCCAGGAAGTTCAAGAAGTACTCAAAGGTGAAGGTGGTGAATTTCTACAGCATTTATTGGTCATGGGTGGCTCCCCTCAAGGTGCCAGACCAAAAGCGTTGGTTTACCGAGATCCTGTCAATTTAGAGTTTTCGACTCAAGATTCTGATCAACATGAAGCCTGGCTGATTAAGTTTCCTGCTCAGCAAGAGCATCATGAAGTCTGCGCCATTGAAGCCGTCTATGCAGAATGTTTGCGACTTTGTGCAATTGAGACTCCAGATACCCATTTCTTTAATTTGCCCAATGGTTTAACGGCTTTTGCTTCTAAACGATTCGATCGTCAAAATGGTATGCGGATTCCAATGCAGAGTTTGGCTGCATATACAGGAGCAGACTATAAAGTTCCAGGTAGCCTAGACTATCGCAATTTTCTCCGGGCAACCTTGATGTGTACGCAAGATGTACGAGAAAGATTGCATGCTTTTAAACGTGCTGTGTTTAATGTGCTTTTCAATAATCGGGATGACCATACTAAGAACTTTTCATTTCTCATGGAGAAAAATGGTCAATGGAAATTGGCTCCAGCCTATGATGTGACCTTCTGCGAGGGTCCAGGTGGTTATCATCAAATGGACATTATGGGAGAAGCGCTCAATATTTCCCGAAATGACATACATAAACTCGGTACTTCAGAAGCTAATCTGACTACTCTAGAAGTCGATGAGATCATCTTGACCATGCGTGAAATTGCACTTCAATTTAGTCAAATTGCGCAGCGCCTGTATCCCCATCAAATTCGAGAATCTACCCTACAGATGATTCAATCACGGATTCAACAGAATATTGATTTTTTAACTGAAACCTAAGCGTAAATATAAACTAAGCGCCAACCATCAACTGCAAATAGACTTTGATATAGTTAGTCGCTACATAATCTGTAGAACCTGTGAATTAGCTCTCTTTATAATCACGAATATTAGATGGATCACCGCCAAGATATATTCTGCAAACGTGAAATCACTACATCCAGATCGAAAATCACTAAGAAAAAACTGTCACCAAAAAAAGGTCTGCACTATGGATAGATGCAGACCAAACTCTGGATAACTACCAGCACGAGAAATATGTCGCAATTTTGCATAGACATGAATTTGATAAAATCAGCCCAGAAAGCCAGAAATTCATAAAAACTATTTCATCAATCCCCTATAACTTAATCACGTTCATGGTCGATCTTAAATCTTGTGAAAAGTACTCATGCTGACCTAGCCAAACTGTAAAACTCATGTATTCATAGCCTTTAAATGAATCTTTCAATCGGTATATTTAAGGTAAAAACTAGTAATCAGAAGTTATTATCACCCCCATATAAAACAAGGATCAACTTAAAAACAATAACTTAGTAAATTATTCTTCCATTTTTTTATATTTAGTGTTATCAATCATTAAAGTCTGCATCACACCAAACATGATCCGCAGACTGAATATTTTAGGTCTTAAAAAGATAATCTTTAAAATAAAAAATAACGCTGAGCCATTGGTAATACCTCTGCTGGCTCACAAGTTAAATGCACGCCATCTGCCCGTACTTCGTAAATTTCTGGATCAACTTCCATCACTGGTGTATAGGTGTTGTGCTTCATGTCAGCTTTGGAAATATTACGCGTGTTTTTACATGCAGAAATGATTTTCTTCAGACCTAATTTTTCCGCTACGCCATTGTTAATTCCTGCCTGAGACAAGAAGGTAATACAGGTGTTATGTGCACCGCGCGCATTTGCGCCAAACATGGGACGGTAATGCACAGGCTGTGGTGTTGGAATGGACGCATTGATGTCACCCATTGGCGCTGCTGCAATCATACCGCCTTTAATAATCATGGCAGGTTTAACACCAAAAAATGCAGGTTTCCACAGCACCAAGTCTGCCAGCTTGCCTTCTTCGACCGAGCCGACTTCATGACTTAAACCGTGGGTAATGGCAGGGTTAATTGTATATTTCGCAATATAACGTTTAACCCGCTGATTATCGGTATGTGGCGTATCACCTTCCAGCGGTCCACGCTGTACTTTCATTTTATGTGCCGTTTGCCATGTACGTATAATCACTTCACCCACACGCCCCATTGCCTGTGAATCGGACGACATCATGGAAATTGCACCCAAATCCTGCAAAATATCTTCGGCGGCAATGGTTTCACGACGAATTCGACTTTCGGCAAATGCAACATCTTCTGAAATTGCAGGATCTAAATGATGACACACCATCAGCATGTCCAAATGCTCATCAATGGTATTAACGGTATAAGGACGGGTGGGATTGGTCGAAGATGGCAACACATTGGCTTGACCAATGGCTTTTAAAATGTCGGGGGCATGTCCACCACCCGCACCTTCGGTATGATAGGTGTGAATGGTGCGTTGCTTAAATGCCGCCAGCGTTTCTTCCAAGAATCCGCTTTCATTTAAAGTATCGGTATGAATGGCAACCTGAACATCGTATTCATCGGCAACCGTTAAACAGTTATCGATGGCAGCAGGGGTTGAACCCCAGTCTTCATGCAGCTTTAAACCCACGACGCCTGCTTCAATCTGTTCGCAGATAGGATCGGGCAAACTCAAATTTCCTTTGCCCAATAGCCCAATATTCATGGGTAAATCATCGATGGCTTGCAACATGGTCGCAATATGCCATGGTCCCGGTGTAACCGTGGTTGCAGATGTCCCTGCTGCTGGACCTGTTCCGCCACCAATCATGGTGGTTGTACCAGACATGAGTGCAGTTTCTACCTGTTGCGGGCAAATCCAGTGAATATGTGTGTCAATGCCACCTGCGGTGAGAATTTGACCTTCCCCCGCAATCACTTCCGTGGCAGCTCCCAACGGAATGGTAATATTGGGTTGTATATCTGGATTTCCTGCTTTACCAATTTTCCAGATACGACCATTCTTTAAACCGACATCGGCTTTCACAATGCCCCACCAATCGACAATGAGCGCATTGGTAATGACGGTATCTGCAACATCATCTGCCAATAATTGGGATTGCCCCATGCCATCTCGGATGACTTTACCGCCACCGAATTTAACTTCTTCACCATAAGTGGTCAGGTCTTGTTCGACTTCAATAAAAAGTTCCGTATCCGCCAAGCGAACACGATCCCCTACGGTTGGTCCGAACATTTCCGCATATGCACGACGTGACATTTTCATCATAGATTACTCTAAATTCTTAAAAAAGATTTTGATAGCCTAAATTAGTCAAGTTTCCCCATCACTCGACCCGCAAAGCCATACACTTCACGCTTTCCAGCTAGTGCCACCAATTCGACATCTCGGCTCTGACCCGGCTCAAAACGTACTGCGGTGCCCGCTGCAATATTCAAACGGTAGCCTTTGGCACGCTCGCGCTCAAATTGCAAAGCATCATTGGCTTCATAAAAGTGAAAATGCGAACCAATTTGAATCGGTCGATCCCCTGCGTTCGCAACCGTTATTTTTAGGGTTTCACGTCCAACATTTAACTCAATATCGCGATCTGGCGTAATTACTTCACCTGGAATCATCTTTATTCCTTATAGTTCTTTACATAATCGGTTGATGTACAGTCACCAGTTTTGAGCCATCTGGAAAGGTTGCTTCAACTTGGACTTCAACAATCATTTCTGCAATGCCATCCATCACATCATTGCGGCTCAGTAAAGTCGTGCCGTAGTGCATCAACTCGCTTACGCTCATGCCATCGCGTGCACCTTCAAGCAAGGCAGCAGAAATATACGCAATCGCTTCAGGATAATTCAGCTTTAAACCACGTGCTTTACGGCGCTCTGCAACCAAGCCCGCGGTAAAAATTAAAAGTTTGTCTTTTTCTGTTGGATTTAATTCCATATCTTTTACCTATTTAAACGTGGAGATGCTTCGCTCATGAGCCGTGCATGACCAAAAATCGTTGTGTTATTTGGTCTTGAAATTACAGGCTAAAATCACTTTATGTTCTCCAAATACGAGGAAATTCTTCATCCAGATCGTACCAATAGCGTCTTAATCTAGCTCTGATAGCAGCAAAAGCATCATGACATTGCCGAACATCATTCCCCAAATAGCGCGCACAAACTACATCATCCAAAACCGTTAAGGTGACGGGTACATCCATACGCATCATCAGTTCACGGATTAAATCCAGATGCTCTTCTAAATCTAGACTGGCACGATATTGCACGGGAGGCACGGCCCAGAAACTTCCCATCACAGATTGACCATGCATGCCTAGGCATGAACTTAACCAACGGTCATTTCCCTTAAAACTTAAGGTATCGGCAACCAACAAAGTCTGATTACGAAACAGTTTGAACATGTTGATATAGGCACCATCACTAAATTGCTCTTCACGTGCTTGGCGACCAATCACCAACATGTCCCAACCAATAAAACTGGCTGCCTGATCCAAATGGATGATGGTTTCTGAATGCGCATTCGCACCATTAAACAGCATGGTTTCTTGCGGCAACCATTCAAAAATAGCATTAGCATTTAAACTTATATTGATATGCTGATAGGCCTTTTTACCATTGGTTTTGTACCATTTACCTGCGCCAGGGGTGGTCACTAAGGCATGTGCCTGCGGGCCGACAGACATATCAAAAGTCAGGTGATCCCCACCCGCAATGCCCGCAGGGGGATGCACAATAATGGCATGGCAAACCCCTGTTTTTTCAGGCCAAAGCATTTTTTGTACCCGCACTGGACCATAATGTTTGCGGTGATGTAACACTGTGCATTCAGGCTCTTTTTGAGCCTGAAAGCCGAGTTCCAACTTGGCAAACCATAATTGGGCATCATGCGTTCGACTGACGGTTAAATCCTGCATGCTTCCTCTGCGTGATGAATACCAATAATCTGGTGTGCTGAAACTTGTTCATCAAAATGACCTGAATATCATTAAGCCAAACCAATCAATGCAACAACTGCAGCAATTCCACCGACAATTTTCTTACCATGTGGCACATATTTTTGTACCAAAGCGCCTAAACCCAATCCACCTGCGTAGATGCAAGACATTGCAACAACCATGCCGAAGACTAAACCGATCACATGACCTGAATGATTCAATTCGGCACCATGCGCCATGCCATGAAAACTTGCTAAAACCATGGTCGCAACTGCAAATAGTTGATTGGCTTTGGTCCATAGGGCAATGGCAAGAACAGATAAGGAGAAAACAATGCCGTATTCAGCAATATTCGCAGACACCACATGCAATTGCCCAAGGCTAAAACCTGCAATCATGGCAATAACTAAACCCAACAATCCGCCTACTTTCCATCGATTAGCCGCTGACCACAGCAGCACACCAAAAGCGATCGCCATCGTGAGGTGATCAATTCCAGTAAAGGGATGAATAAAGCCCGTTAAAAAACTATTCTGTTGTTCATGACCAGGATGTGCCATTGCCCACATTGGAAAAGCTGCGGCGAAAGTGGCTAAAGTTCTTTTTAAATAAGTCATTGTGTTTCCCCGAATTACGCTTTGAATAGACCTTGTTTTTCAATGAACGAAATAATAATTTCCAGACCTTCTTTGGTTTTCATATTGCTAAACAAGAACGGCTTATCACCACGCATACGTTTAGCATCTTGATCCATCACACTTAAATTTGCACCGACCATTGGTGCCAAGTCTGTTTTATTGATAATCAACAAATCAGATTTGGTAATGCCCGGACCACCTTTACGTGGAATCTTTTCTCCCCCTGCCACATCAATCACATACAGGGTTAAATCTGAAAGTTCTGGACTAAACGTAGCCGCTAAATTATCCCCACCACTTTCAATAATAATCAGCTCAAGCCCATCGAACTTTTCGCACAAGTCATCAATTGCCGCGAGGTTAATAGACGCATCTTCACGGATGGCGGTATGCGGGCAACCGCCAGTTTCTACCCCAACAATACGCTCTGGAGACATGGCTTCATTACGGGTTAAAAAGTTTGAATCTTCTTTGGTATAAATGTCATTGGTGACGACTGCCATATTATATTTTTCACGCAAGGCCTGACATAAATTCAAAGTTAGCGCTGTTTTACCTGACCCGACTGGTCCACCAATTCCTACACGTAATGGGCTACGTTGTGACATGTTTTTTCCTCTTAAAATTATGATCTGAATAGTCTTGAATACTGGGTCTCATGGTGCATACTCAGCATGGCATATTGCGGTAAGGCACTACTGATTTCAGTGTCTTGCAGCTCCAGTGCACGCGCAATTGCTGCAGGAATAAGCGCATGTAAATGCCACAAAATACGCTGACCACTCATCTGCCCAAGCGGTACGGTTTTGACTGCCGCCAAGACCTGATTTTCTAAAACGGTAAAGGTATACGCTGTAAGTACTTCGGATTGATTTAGCCCCAAGGTGCCACACAGGCTTCCATACACTGGAACAAAGCCCAGCTGTTTTTTGACTTTAACGGGTTGCTTTAATACGTCTCTAATCCATGCATTTAAAGAAAATGCCAACTGTTTCGATTCCGCCAGTAACTCTTTACTCTCACGACTGGCGCGATAAAAATTTGCCCAGTAAGTAAAATTTTCTTCGTCATCACTGTATTGCATTAAACGTTTCAGCACAGGTAACTCAAAACGAACCAAGAGCATTTCCAGCACTTCTTCAAAATAAGCCATGCTGGAGGCTTCATCATGAATCAGCCCTTGATCAATGGCACTTTCCACGCCTTGCGAATAACAATATGCCCCAATCGGTAACGCAGTTGATGACAAGGTCAACAGGCTGAGTAGTTGCGATGGATTAGTGATGGACATGATGTAAAGTCTTGATTGGGCTTAAGCGATGATCATGTTGATGTTGTGCATAGGCACCGCTTTCAGGTTCAAAAGGATGATCTACCTCTGCAACGTTTAATCCCAAACCCACTACCATTTCAGCCAGTACATGATCTGGTTCGAAATATAATGCTGTTGGCGTCAACATTAAGGGAACATGACGATTGCCGAGATGATATGCAGCTTTTAATAAATCAAATTCTTGCTGAGCCGAAACTTTCATCAGTTTTTCTGGTTTCGCTTCAACTTTAAGAATATTTCCGCTCTCCGTCGAAATATATGACCCACTGCGTAAAATGCCTGTACGCGGCAAATCTGCACCAATATCTACCCCATTTTTTAAAGTTGCACGAAAACGGCTCTTTTGGCGCGTATCGAAAGTCAGCTCAATGACATCAAAGTCACAATTTTCTGTAACTACTTCTAATCGTTGAGTATAAATTTCCATTTTTTCTCCATGCTTGACTTTGTTTTAGGACTGCTTTTGATCCAAATTGATTCAAAATATAAATCGCTTTCACAAAATGCACCACCCCAACGTTCAAAGCAATTATTGCACCAATTTTTCTACATACACCACATTTAAGCGTATATATTGCTCAGAAACTCCAAATGAAAACTTCAAGAAAATATGATTTCTCATTTAAATGATGTCAGGACATTTAAGACAAAAATAGCAGCTGTCGGGTTATTCGAGATGGATGTTGTATCCACTCTTTGGATTAGAATAGATTTTCCCGCACTTTTTATAGAGTTTTCCCCAATCAATATTAAAAAACCCTGATGCAAAATCATCAGGGTTATTGATTTGATCGAAATTCAGCTTATTAAAAAGCAGATATCTGAAAAATCATTTATTTTTCCAAAGTCTTACATAGAGAACAAATAACACCTTTGTGCTTATGTGAATACATAATATCAGGTCTTTCATAATCTTCATCACATGACACACAATGATAAACTGTTGCTATAGGTAGCCCAGTAGCATCATAACGTGGTTCTTTTACCCCATCATCTGTAGCTTTAATATAATATTTTCCTTTCGTAATTAAACCCATGATTGGAGTCAAAACAAAGCCCAAAATCAGAGCAATTAAAGGTGAATATGGCATTAGAAATTCACCCAACATGCCAAAAAAGGTTGCAATGGAGACTCCTGCAGCGACAAGAAATGACACCATACCTACTGGGTTTATATTATAAAGCATATCACGGCGATACTCTGGTTCTTTTGGAGAGAGTTTCAATAAGTATTTATTCACTGTGATATCAGTCGCTACAACCACAACCCATGCAATGGCAAAATTAGAATAAAAACCTAAAATCTTACCAAGCACTGCGAACATATTACCTTCCATCAACGCAAGAGCAATTGCAAGGTTAACCAATACAAATACAATACGACCTGGATAATGCTTGCTGATACGTGTATAAGCACTGGTCCATGCCAATGAACCCGAATATGCATTCGTTACATTAATCTTGATTTGTGAAATAACAACCAAAATTACCGCTAAAGTAAGTGCAAACCAACCTGGAAGCATATCATGGAAAGCTGCGTTAAACTGTTGTACAGGTTCCGTGCTATCAACCCCAGGAATTTTAGTCAGCAAATAAAAACCAAGGAAAGCGCCAATAATTTGTTTGATTGCGCCTAGAATTACCCAACCTGGACCCGCTGAAATAACAGCTATCCACCACGCTTTGCTATTTTCTTTAGTTTTTGCAGGCATAAAACGTAGGTAATCAATTTGTTCACCAATTTGCATAATTAAAGATAGACAAATTCCAGCACCCAACATAATTGCAGCCACATCTATTGCTGCAAAACCACCATTTCCAGCATAAGCAGCGAATTGACTTACAAGCTCAGGTTCTTGATAAATCAAATAAGCAACAGGGCCAATCATTAAGATCAACCAGATAGGTGTGGTCCAAACTTGTAAAGTACTTAAGGCTTTCATCCCATAAATGACCAATGGAATAACCATAATAGTAGAAATGAGATAGCCCATCCATAAAGGAATTCCGAGCCCAAGCAATAAGCCTTGAGCCATGATAGAACCTTCGAGAGCGAAGAAAATAAAAGTAAAACTTGCAAAAATAATACTCGTCAGTACCGATCCAAAATATCCAAAACCAGCACCACGCGTAATCAGATCTAAATCGATATTATAGCGAGCTGCATAATAAGCTAATGGAAGACCTGTTAAAAAGATAATAAGTGCAGCAAATAAAATAGAAAAAATGGCATTCGTTGTCCCATATGTCATACCAATGCTAGCACCAATCGAAAAGTCTGCCAGATATGCAATACCTCCTAATGCCGTAATTGCGACGACTTTAGGACTCCAACGACGGAAACTATATGGAGCATAACGTAAAGTATAGTCTTCAAGTGTTTCGTTTGCAGCAGAAGATGGCTTTTCAATAAAAGTATCTTGCATAGGTTGATTTTGCATACCAAAAAATATCTCTGAGTTTCATACTTCTCACCAAAATGCAAAATTAATGCCAACATTTAATTTTTCTATCAAATTTTTAGGATTTAGCCCAACATGCTACAATCATATTGTTTTATAAACATAAACTTTTCAACATATGTATCGTGTCGTACATACCTAGCTGATCACGACTGACTGTACTAAAACTTTGCAACCGCCAAAACTTTTCTGCCGCAGGTAAAAATGG
>NZ_BBTF01000062.1:0-17290 GCF_000876115.1 Acinetobacter sp. NBRC 110496 | reverse complement strand
GGATCCTATGAAATTTGTCGTGTACAGAGATGTTTTTTAAGAAAAGTTTTTGAGCGCTTTTATTTATTAAAATTGAATTATTAAGCAAGGAGTTATAAAGCATGGCTAAATCAATAGACCAGTTATGGAGTGAATTACAGCAGATTCAATTTGATGAATCTAATTCCTTACCATGCGAATTCCATATCTGGAATAAAGGTACATATCGCTATCAGATCCTAGATTGGTTTGAAGCAAATTCTGAAAATGGCGTATTAAGCTTGCAAGGCAAAACCCATAAAACATTATGGGAAGAGTTTGGCAACACCCCGATAAACAATGATGATGAAATCGAAGAAGACTTTCATCTATGGGGCAAAGGTACAGACCGCTTCATTATCTGGCACTGGTTTGATGATCAATTAGAACACGGTGTAATTAGCTTAATTGAGAAAGGAGTTGCGTAATGGGATTATTTACTTGCCCTCACTGTAATAGTGATATTGATACTAACGATAAAAAGTCTGGCCATCAGGTGAATGATGTAATTCAAGAAACCTTTTGTTCTGTTGACTGCAGTATTGAATATCTGGTGCATAACTCACAAATGATTGCAGTAGATCAATACGGAAGTTTGCCATTAAGCAATGAAAACCTGAATGAATTCATTGAAGCATTTTCTAATGAGGGTGTTGAAGATGATGTGTTAGAACACATCAAAGCTGAACTTTGTTAAGTAATCGCGCACCTGCTCTAAACAACACTGACAATGGCATTTAAAAAAAGGGCTTAAATCATTTAAGCCCTTTTAATATTTATACGATAAGAAAACTTTCTAATGTTTTACCAGATTCAATCTCACGATTTAACCAGGATGGACGTTTACCACGACCGGCCCACACTTCTTTGTGGTTATTCGGGTTGCGATATTTAGGATCTGCTTTAACCACTGGCTTTTTATTTAATTTACGATTTTCGCCGTGCTCATTTAATTCAAGAATAGTTAAGCCTAATTCTTTTGCGATCTCAAACATTTTGAGATAACCGTCATCAAGTTTCTTATTCTCTACTACAACAATTTGGTTTTGTGCCTTTTTAATTAGGTCTTCTAACTGGTCTTTACTTAGGTTTTCAACTTCCATAACTAATCTCGAAAATTTGGATATATCAAATATACACCAGTGCGTTTTGTTTACAACCGCATACGGTACTTTTAATTGATTAAAATATTCGACTTATTCCATGGCTATTCTAATTTTTAAGCATAAGTTATTCCCACTTTAAATCCATTAATCTAAAAATACATTCAACCTGTTAGGTAAATTAATATGCACAAGTATCTCATGATGAATCTTGCGATTAACGAAACATCAGCACTACCAATTGGTATCCGTATTTGTGATTTTAATATCGGCTTATATGCCTCTAAGAAAATTTCAGAAGTGCCAGCTTTAATGGCATTGGTTAATTACACCCTGTTTAAGTATTCAAGCTATGAGAGTGAAGAACTTGAAGACATTGAAACCTTATTAGAAGAACATGATTTTAAAACTCGCTATGACTCTTGGGAAATCAGCGGTGATTCTTTTTACGTTTTAGGTTTTAAAGAAATTACAAAAGACGAGTTTGAATTATTGCAAAAACTTGACCTGTTGACTGTGGTAGACGAATACAACTACCACCATAAACTTTTGTCGAGTCATGGTGAGCATAAGTTTGACGAATATTTCAAAGACTTTAACGAGTCTAAAGAGCAAGAAATCTTAAAAAGGTTTAATGACATTGCGTTCAATTTAAAAACTGACGACTCATTAAACACAGTGTTCGCCCAAGACGTTATAGAATTACTGACTACCTACAAGTTTGGTACAGCTTTAGAACTAATCGACAGTAATCACAGCGATATTAGAAACCGTTTCTACTATAGCCACACGCTTGAGGGTGACTTTGCATCTGGAGCAATTCAGGTCATTATTTCAAATTATAAAGAAACTGGCGTTAAAGAGCCTTACACAGTGGTTGAACCTTTAAATATAGAAATCATGCTTGAAGAAGAACAATGCTTTGATGATGAATATGCAAATCTACTGACTGAATGCCAGTATGTATTAAACCTCATTAAAACCGACTTATACACCAACACTTTTGAATAAACCAAGCCTTTAAGAGAGAAATCTCTTAAAGTTGCGCTTAAAAACGTAAACGATGTTTTTTTAATTGATTAAAAAAGGTTTTTTATTTTTAGCGCTGCAATGGCGCTCGTCATTATTAATTCTTTCTTGATGCTTAAATAAGTATTTTTTTAAAAAACTTTATCCGTTCATATTCTTAATATAATGAAACCTAATCAAGCAAATAGCTTAAAATTTGGAGAAAGCTCATGAATTTAAACCCTAATTTTTGCCCGATCGATTTTAACGAAGTTCACGGCGGTACTGACAATTTACCTTTGTTTTTGGTTAAAGCGTCACGCCAGGATTCTAACGATGACGAGCATAGTGAGTATTTCTTCATTCGTGCACCTCATGAGAACCGTTTGGCTTTCTTCCTTGCCCACATGTTCAAATCACATGTAGATAATGCCCTTTTGACCTTGGAAAACTTGGCTGAAGAAAATTATCAAAATATCCCTGAATTGGAAGAGTTGATGTCTTCATATGGTGTGATTGATGGCGTTGGCGAGGATACGCTTTTTGATTTCCGCGTTAAGGAACTCACACTTGATAAAGCGCTGGAGCTGGTCGAATTCATTGAAATTAACCCACTCAATACTGATATTGTGGGTTCACTATTCTTGGAGGCACTTTAATGAATAGTAGCTTTATCTTAATTAATGAAGCTATGGCGCCTATTCGTAAGAATATGGCGCTTTTGGAAACCCTGTTATCTATGATCAGTACTGCAGATCAAGACCACGGCGACCAAAGCCCAAGCTTCCACATTAATATCCATGCTGGTATTGAATTGCCTGATCATGAAATTGCATATACCACTTTAAAAGGTTTTGCAGAGCTGACCGAAGATCATAATCTTTGTATCTATATGAATCCTGAGCTGTCAGAAAATGGCTTTATGTTGCTATCCACTCAAAACGTGGTACCTGATTGCTATGACAATTCTATCTTTGTAGATCTGTCGAATCAGTTATGCAACTTCTTCAATCAAGAAGTACAGCAGTTAAACGATCAAGCGCAAACGGCGTTAAAGCTGTTGTTACAGCATAAAATCAATGGAACAGCGATTCGCACGTTCAACCCTGAACAATTGCAGATCTTACAGAAAATCGCTGCATTAGATAGCTTCATGCTCAATGACCAGCGCGATTGGTTTTACTTTTCCGAAGTGACCATTGATAACGCCTATAAAGACATGAAAAAAGGTTTAGAACTGTTGGTTCTCAACGAAGATATTAAGGATGCACTTAAACAGCTACTTGATGCAAACAACATGGAGTTTTGTGATTTACCAATACTCGTGGTTTTGTATCCCCTACTGGTTAAGTCTGAAGAAAATAACGAACTGGTACAGGCTTGCTTAAGTCATCTCATTGGCAACAACTTAATCAATGAGCCGTTTATTGCTGGTGTACAACTTGAAGCTGGTGCATTTAATAGCGAAATGAACACCTATACTTTATTGCCACACATGAAAGCAGTAAAAGAATTGCTGATAGATATTGAAGCAGATCTCACAAAAGTTTAACCGTTTTACCTGAGCTCATTGCTCAAAACCTTGGAGTTGTTATGGATACTATTGTTCGCGTTAAATCAGTTGGTGTTTTAGGTCTATCATCTAAAATCACGACATTTGTAATCGACATCGAGCTTGATGGCGGTAAATTAAAAATTGAAGATCAATTGCTTCATTTTAAGAATACTTTACGTACAAGCTATCGAGAATATGATGAAAGTTTAGCGATCGTAAACAATAAGGCTATACTTTCCAATTTAGACAATGCAGTAAAACCAAACGAATTGCATGCTTTAGTTGATGATTATATCGACTCAGTTTGGGTAACAGATGCCAATAAAAACACCACTCAACAGCGCCGTGCGTCACTTGGTTTGCACAATCCAACGATAAAAGACAAAGGTGTTTTGAAAGAAGCCCTTTTAAGTGAAGTGAAGTTAGCCTACAAAAACTATATCAATCAGAACGTAGAAGCCTGATCAGATCGGAAGTATGTTGCGACCAGCATACTTCTTTTTTTTTGAACCTTAGCCTAGAATCATCCAATATCATCGCTTCATACCAAGAAAATCATGCCATATCTCATATATTTAATGTTCCTTGCGTTTGCAAGCGCCGTAATTTTAGTGAAAAAGGCTTATGGTCTTAACATCCAATTATTTGCAATGGGGATTGTCGTCATCATTGGACAATTGGCAATTTTTTGTTTTATCAACGCAGCGATTAACATCAACAATGAAAAACAACATCGCAATGCCGTCAAAACCTTGCACTATGGCGCTTCATTTTCATTAATTGTGGTCACTACACAGGTCTATTTATATAAGTATGTGTTGCACAAACAGGAATATTTGACCATGGCAATTTACTTTTTAGGAACGTGGTTTGCAATCACCCTTTTAGACTCAGTGTTTAAGTTGATCAAAGTTGGTATTTTTAATAGCAAGAAAGACAGTGCTGAAGTTGTGAACTCAACGCGTAAAGTGACGGTAATTACATTAGCGATCTGTATGTTTGGGTATTACTTATTTAGCAAATATGCATTAAACATTAACGTACTAAACTAGACATCTTGTAAGGAAAACCGCACCTAATACACAAGCGCAATAACCAGAAAAAAAGAACATCCTTTTAATTATTGCGCTAATCTTTTCCGTCACAGCACTGTTATAAACAAAAAACACAATCATAAACATTAAACCGATCGTGCAGGCGAATAAGGTAAAACCAATTAAATAAGTAAAAGCAAAGTCAAAGTTTAATACCACTGGAAAACCAATAGATACAGCCATTAAAGCTATTGTACTTGATGCATTCATATCTTAAAGCCCATCTAGCAACTGGCTTAATCGTAGCGATAAATAAGGTTTAAAACTGAAACTTTATGATTGAGATTGGTCAATGCACATTACCAAAATGTGCTTGGTATATACCAGAAAGCAAAGAACCAGACGCAAAACGCCTGGCTCTTTAAAATTGAAAGGTGAATAAAAAAACACAAAACACTTGAACGCATTTCTTATTCAAGGTCAGTTTAATTAGATTTTTTGCCCTTGTTCCGTGCTGATTATTACCAGTCAAATAAGAATACTGTACTGCTGGAGCTACCAGTACGTTTACGCCGTGACATTCAAATCGAAAACATCAACGGCGCTTTAGATGCACAAGTTAATTTTGAGCTGATCTACAAGCAAGACCAAGGCAAGTTGGTATCTTCATTGGTCGTTGATACGCAGTACTTGTTATGTATAGATGATCAGGATATTGATCTTTGGTCAATCGACAGCGAACTCAGTTTCTTACAAGAAGCTGACCGCAATCACCTTAAGAAGCTTATGCGTCATTGCGATGATCGTTTCCATGCGTGGATGCGCGAGATTAAGTCTTACTTCAATCGTTTGACAGTACAGCCGTTGCATCTTGATATGCAGATCAAAATACGCAAGATCGTAGGCTATACAGCGGTGCTACCTAAGACCTTTCCATAAGGTTTTAGGTGTCAGTATAAAAACAAATAGACCGCAATTAAGCGGTCTATTTGTTTTTGCCTAAAACGGCGTTAACAGATCTATGTAATATTTAGCCCTTAAAACTATTGGCAAGTATCTGAATAACGCTCAGCACTTCCAAAGAATGATTTACCCTGATTGTCCACGATGTCTACATACAGATCTGGTTTAACTGGAGCATTGGCGAATACAGAGCAATAAAACGGATGAATCTTTTCATTCACAAAGCGGTTTAAAGAGTCAGTTTCATCAGAAGAGTATTTATCTGCAGTTTTGCTAGACATCTGAACGTTCATATTAAAGTGTTTTGAATACTTCACTTTTTTAAGTACCGCACCAGTTTCAATCTGGTACGGTGTTTTAGTGTTAAGTAAACGCTCAACTTTACGTTTGTTTTCAGCAGTAGGAGAAAGCGCAACAGCAGATTTTAAGCTGTTTGTATTCAGGTTATTTAAAGAACTATTAGCTAAAACAGCGCACGACATAGACACTGAGATTATTGCAACTGCAGATAGTTTTAGTGTTTTGAATACGTTCATGTTTAACGACTTTCCTGTATATACTTAAATTATATACTTAATATACGATATTTGATTTTTTTGGAATTTTAATCTTATTTGATTTTGTTAATCGGTATATACCAATAAGATTGTTTATACGCAATTTAGCAAGAATCGCCCCCTTGTTTGGGGTTACAATTATTGTAATTTACAGATTGTTGATACAGGAAACCGATATGTCTGAAGAAGTAAAATACGAAGACCGTGTACGTGCTGCATACCGTTCTGCTCAAGGCAATGTAGCTCAAGAGTTCTCCCCTCACATTGTTAAAGCATGTGAAGCATCATCAAACGCACGTATGGAGCGCTTAGCAACTGGTCAAACAACATTTGACGAGGAAGAAGCTGCATTGATGAAGAAATGGAATGCACTTAAAAACAAAGCCTAATCATCGCGAATACAACCTAATCTAGCTTACAGCGGATTACCAAACCCAATCACTCATAAGTAGAACAATATGGACGATAAACTTGAGTTTTATTTAGATGCGAAAGACATCTTATCTCAACCTACCAGTTGCCAAGCGCAAGGCGACTATAAAAAGGCACTGGAAAAAGAAATCACGGAACATCGAATAGCGAAAATGGAAATTTCGCCGTTACGTGGCAATTACGATCTCGACCACCTCTCTAAAATCCATGAAAAAATCTTTGAGCATATTTACGATTGGGCTGGAGAAGTGCGTCTGGACGACATTTCTAAACGTGCGATCGACCCGAACGGTAATTATGAAATCGGTCATTTCCTAGATAAAAACCTGATCCCTGATGAACTGAATAAGTTCTCACAGGCGGTTAAAGAAAAAGACCACCTGAAAGGTTTGGACAAAGACCAGTTTGTGCAAGAGTTCACTCAGCTTTATGCCAAGTTAAATGAAGCTCACCCTTTTGAAGAGGGTAACGGTCGCGCTGCTAAACTGATGATGAACCAGCTGGCCAATGATGCTGGTTACACCATGGTATATAGCAAGGTCGCCGTATCAGATTGGAACTATGCGTTTAAACGTTCACTGACAGATCAAGAGCTTTATGTCGGTGAAAACTATGAAAACCTAGAACCGATGGAACAAGACCTCTCTTACCTTTTAAAAGTCATGGACAATATCATTGAACCATACGATCTAGTCCTGAAGCTTGAAAATACGGAAGAACAAGAGCAAGAACAGGAAAATGACCAGGATAAATCAAATGATGATGATTCACCGAGTTACGGATAATTAGATTAATCTGTATACGATAGCTTTTAATTGATTAAAAGATTCTTGAAAAAAGAATCTTTTTTTTTGAGAAAAATTTATAATGAAGTGACTCAGATTAAAATAAAACCTTAGGAAAATATTGTCCGAAACTTGGAGATGAATAATGAATAACGCAGCACATCAATTTGCAAATAAAGTGGTCGCTCAATACCAATTTACAAACGGAAGTGATTCAAGTCTGAATCATTTAATTATCGGCAACAGCACCGCAGAAATTATCGACACCTTAATTTATATGCTTTTCTCAAGCCATGCTGAAACCTATGACGATGGCGTTGTTTGGTTTAAATCAGTGGACGCAATTAATGTTGAGAAGTCTTACATTACTTACAACAGTCGTGAAAACTGCATTTTTGCTTATTTTGTGTTTGATAAAAATCCATTAATGCTGAAAACAACCACATTGCATATTGATAATGTTTGTTACTTTGGATGTGAAAACGACACCACCAATAAAACCATCGAATTTTTAGAAAAATTCAAAGTTCGTGTATCCCTTGCTAAAGAGTGCCACAAGTTCAAATTCAATACTGAGCATCATGAAACCTTGATGCATGAAACCATCAAAACCTTAAAAACTATCTATGAAGAACATAACGACATGGATGCCGAAAAGTTATCTCAACACCATGACACAACTCATTTAGTTAACACATTTCTTGCTTAACCGTACACCATACAATAAACAAAACCCGAAAAAGGATATAACAATGCTATTAGGCGCTTTAAAACAATCTCTAAGCTCAGTCATCGACATGAACCGCTACACCGCCCTTTGCTCACATGTGGAGGGTGAAAACTTGCCGTTATGCGCTCAATTTCGTGTACTTAAATATATCTTTGGTGTGCATGGTCTAAGCGCACTTAAAAATTACAAAGAAGTTGAACACATTGACGAAGCCTTTTTGAAAAAACACTTCCTACGCATGATGAACTATGACTTTGAAGCAGTCATATACCTTGCTATGGTCGGCATGCGCGAACTTATCTTAGAAGCTGATGCTTTTGACCATGACGGCGAACAAAACACCCAAAATGAGCTTAAACAAGCATTCCAATACGTTTCAGAAAATGACGTTCGTAATTTTGCTTATGTCACTCACATGGGCTATTCAGAAAAGTATTTCAACTGGAATATCATTCGCCACCAGTCTAAAGATGAAGCGGATAATCCCCTCACCTTTTGGTTATTTAAGAATGCAATGTATTCACTATTTTTCAACTTAGCCAATCGGGAATAATGCCCCAACTCATTAAGAGTATTTAAGTCCGAACTTAAGTACTCTTTTTTTTGCATTAGAAAAATAGACCGGTATATACGCTGTCTAAGCATGGCTTAAAACGTATACGATGATTTTAATTGATTAAAATATTTTAAATATCCTTTACGTGTTTTAGGTCGGTTAATTAATTTCAATAAAGTTATTCATTAGTATTTTTTAAATAAAATGACTCTATCGAAAGCAATTGCTTAAAACTTGGAGTCCTCTAATGCATCAACTAGATAAGCTAAATCATTTAAAAAATATTATTAAGCAAGTACCACATGAACGTTTTGATCTGGACAAATGGCGCACGGATTCAAAAACCGAAAATGTGACTTTTGCTCAGCTTTTACTTAGTGATGCTGATTGTTGCGTCATGGGTTGGGCGACAGCTGATGCTACTTTTAGAAGACTTAACTTCATGTTGTTTGACGGCGTTCCCCTTTATGCGCCATTCCGTGCGAATACTGGTGAGCCATTCACTTATGAAGAACTCAAAACAAATGTTGTTTATCGCGGTTCTGAAGCAGTACGTGAGTTTTTTGGACTCAATTATGAAGATGTCGATCATATTATTTTTGAGAGCAACTACGCTTTTGAAGACCCAATCAAAGACGAGATTATTGATCATATCAACCATGTTATTGATCGTGTAAACATCCGTCCACAAGACCTTGACCATTTGTTATCTAGCTCAATTGTTGCACTGGATAAAGAAGTCCGTGAGTTCACTTTAAATGATGATGAAGTCCGTGAAATATCTGTTGTGGTTGATTGCTTCAATAAGTTTTTCCCCGATGGTGCTTATCTTGAGTTTATTGCTACGGTCAACGTACCAGGTGATTGTGATCCACTGGAATATATCGCCAGCAATTACAACATTAAAGAGCCATTAGCTTTCGTTCCTAAGCCGAATGAAGCATTAGAAGAATATCTGGAAACATACCCGATCGAATATCTCATGCATAACTGGCAAGAGGATTTCATTTCGCCGTATGACGAAATCATTAATCAACGTTTAACGCATATCGCATTGCAAAATTTAAATAACGCAAAAGTAGTTCAATAAGGAAACCTACCCATGAAAATTGAAAATCCGCAATTCGTCAGTGCCATCAACGAACTTGGCTTTTACTTGCCACAGCAAGTACAACAGATACCGAACACCACAGAAGCCGGTTTTCGTGTGTATGTGATCGATACAGCAAAACATACCAACATCGAGGCACTAATTAGTGCTATTGAGAATGTCAGTATCACTTCACAGCCCTTTTATTTTCAAGATGATTACGACATGGGCGTGTTTTTTGAGGGATTTAGTTTCTTCTTGCCTATGCTCATTACACAAGACAGTGATGCACCTTTACCACTGTTCTTAATTCAACTGGATTTGTAAGTCCAACAGCGGTACGTGCGCCAGTATGTACCGCTACCCCTTTTGGCACACCGCCTAAAACTTGGAGCAGATATGAACAAAGCAACGACCGTTGAGCGTTTAGAAAAGCTGATTGAGCTAGTGATCGAGGTCATTCCTGATGAAAGCTTTGATTTCGACATTTGGCGTGATTATGACGCAAGCCATACAGAACAACACACCGATTTCTTTTCAGGTTTCACCACTGAAGAATTGTTAGATAAAAATATTGTAGGATGCCTGATTGGTTGGGCTACGTCTGTCGAGTATTTCCAAAATCTAGGTTTCAATTTTCATGGTTCTGTTGGGCCAATCTTCATGTATGAAAAAATACTCAGCAATGAAGAGCTAAAAGATGCGCCTGTTGTCACTGTACCAGTCGTTTACCAGTGGAAAGCAGTACGTGAGTTTTTTGGCATCACTCAGGAAGATGCTTTGGTGATGTTTAGCTATGACAATTACGACCAGGCCAAAATTGATAAGGACACAATGATTCGATTTATTGAACGCATCATCCAAAAATATAAGTAACCACCGAAACGGCGCAATGCCGTTTTGCTAGACGTTATAACCGCTTACGATGATTTTAATTGGTTAAAATATTTTCAATAATTTTAAATTTTGAGAAAAGTTTTTCCCCTGGTACACCCCTCTATACTTAATCCATAGCAAGCAAGGCACAAAGCCTTAAATCTGGAGTAAGTCGAATGAATACAGCGCATAAGTACGATGATCAAGTCATCATCCCAACAATAGCCGGGCAACTGGAGTTGCTGTCTGGTACCGATCTAAACAAAGAACTGGCTGAGCATGTTTTTCATGAAGCACCAGACATCGATCTAAGTATCTATGACATTTTTATTGTCTGCTTAAGTGGCGGTAAGGATTCGATTGCAGCGTATTTGCGCTTACTGGAGGCTGGAGTAGATAAAAGCAAAATTGAGCTTTGGCACCACAAAATTGATGAAGAAAACCAGCCGTTCATGGATTGGGTGTTCATGGAAAACTATACCAAAGCATTCGCTCAGGCATTCGACACACCATTGTACTTCAGTTGGCTCGAGGGCGGTTTCCTTGGCGAAATGCTCAAAGAAAACAGCTACTCAAAACCCCACTTCGTAGAAACACCAGAGGGCTTAATTAAGCTTGAACGCGACAACAACCGCAGTAAACCAGGCACACGCTTGAAGTTCCCACAACAAGCAGCCAGCCTCATGACGCGCTGGTGTTCTTCAGCGTTAAAGATCGATGTCGGACGCAGAGCATTGAACAACCAAGAACGCTTTGACGGCAAGAACATTTGTTTTATCACTGGTGAACGCCGTGAAGAGTCGCCAAACCGCAGTAAGTACAACCAGCTAGAACCGCACCCATGCGACCGTAGAAGCGGTAAGAAAGCAAGACGCGTTGACTGGTGGAAGAACGTGCTTCACTTCACTGAAGAGCAAGTATGGGCGTTACTGGAGAAGTACAAGGTTACGCCACCAGTGCCATATCGCTTAGGTTGGGGCCGTAGCTCATGCATGACCTGTATCTTCAACAGCCCTAAAATCTGGTCAACCATCAGCACCTACTACCCGGAACGCGCTCAGCTGATCGCTGGTTATGAACAAAAGTTTGATTGTACGATCAGTCGCTCAAAGATCGATGTCGTCAGTCTGAGCAATGGCATTGAGCCATTCGACATTCAGGATATGGAAGCACTGGTACAGTCCAAAATTGAAAGTTATTACCTACCAGTGTTCACGGATAACTGGACGGTTCCACCAGGCGCATTCAACAAGGAGGGTTGTGGATCGCTGTAAATTAGGGTGCCATTTGGCACCTTTTTAGGATGAAAACCGCAAGCGATGTTTTTTAATTGATTAAAAATGGTTTGGAATAATTTTGTTTTTGAATAAGTTTTTGACACCACCTGTCAGCATAAAATGATTTTAAACCAATCAATATGAGATGATGTTTATGACAACTTTAAACGAAACAATGCAAAAGTTCTGTAAAGCTAAGGCAATGATGACCTATTTAATGTCTGATGATCCTATCATTGATGAATCTGTCAGCCGTTACGAAAATTGGGCATTGGCTTATGACCTTTTGGTGAGTATTGGGCATCTGGATCTAGAACAAGTTGAGCAGGTCTGGAATGAAAAAACCCATACCAATTTTGTGCTTTGGGGTGTAGTTGGTGAATGCTCAATAGAAGAAATTTTATCGTATGTGACAGAAGAATATGACGCTCAAGCTGTCACACTGGCGCAGATTAATGAATTACAAGACGGTAAAACACTGGCAGAAATCTAAAATCAACCTAAGGAATGAGTTATTAATTAAGTATTAATAGCTCATTTTTTATTGTCTGAAACTATACAACTACCACCTTGAATCATTTTCACAAGCATCGCCATCGCCGTCACCATCCATCATGGTATCTGGGCAGTTTTTCACAAACCAATCAGCTTCTTCTTTAGATCGCATTTGAGAGCAATGCTTACGACCATCGCACTTATAGGCTACTGGCTTTTGATATATAACATTTGTAGTTTGATTATCTTTATATAGATATTTCTTTAATTGAATGCTACCTAGATATGCCACCCCAATAGCTATGCTAATAAAAATTATCCATAGATATAGTGGCAATGATTTTTGCTTGTCATGCGTTTGTTCATGGTCGGAATAGTAAACATGGATTGCCCTATTTTTATTTTCTTTTTTAACTACCTCGAAATAGACCTCTCGACCTACTATTGGCTGTTCGCCTTTCTGAAAATCCTTAATATGGAAAAATACATCACCAAAATTACTCGTAGATATAAAACCAAAACCACGCTCATTATTATATTTTTTAATTGTTCCTGTTAGTACCACCTAAAACCCCATATATATTAAAAGCTATATTAATTATATTTGTTAAACCTAAATAAATACTATCTTTTTTTTAAAAAAAAGTTTTAAGGTTTATGGATTTATTATAATTAAAACATCAAAAGCAATTGCTTAAAACATGGAGTAGCTATTATGAATAATTTTTTCGCTGGTGCTGAAGTCATCACTGTTTTTTCTTTACAAGACGCTTTAGAAGAGGGCGTGATTATTTGCCTTAGCGATAAAGAAGAACATGCCAAAGATTGCAAACAGTTCTATAAGTTCCCTGTTTATATTACAAGCAACTTGTATAACAAGCACCTGACAGCTGCAAAAGCAATTTTTCCGAATGGTACGGAAGCTGATGCAGAAAAAATCAATGATTTAATGGGATATACCATCTTTGATATGTTGAACATGAGCGTTCGTGGTTCAGTTGCACTTAATGACCAAAGCGTTAAGTTTAAATATGCTCTACAAGATACACCGCATACCTTTTCTGACACCTTAATCACCAATATTGCTACGGTTGGGCCTGGTGTGAATGGTGAGCCTATCATTACTTTTATGATGCCTGAAGACCAATAAACACAACACCTAGCATTGACCAACCAATGCTAGGTTTTTTTGAGATCCGAACGTTCATTGAGAGGTATAAAAAATTCAAATGGCGACTATGAAAATTGACAACCCTGACTTATTCGGCTTTGCAAATATGCAAGAAATAGAACAACAAAGAGAAAAAAACGAATTAAAACGTATAGAAACGATGAAGCTTGTCCGTTGTGACTGGTTTATCGCCGTGACATCTACTGGAGAGCTGTTTAAGTACAGTGAAAAAGTACCAGCAAAATATAAGGCGTTTAAAGGCATTAAATTATTCAAGTGCTGGAATGAAGCTACCGCGGATCTCGTGTTAAATGCCGTAAAAGGCGCAATCAAGCGTGATCATTACGAAGTGCCAGACGTTAAAAAAAGCAAAAAGCTTGCTGTTGATAGTTGGGTAAGAAACATTGATCTAAAGTTTCTACATTTGCCAGTCGGTCAACTCACCAACCTATACAGGGAACATCAGGAGCGTTTAAGACTGAAGCGTGAAAAAGCCAGACTTAAAGAAAATGAAAACACGTATGACGTAGAACCGCACTAATTACACCCACCAGGAATAAGCACCCATAGCTTATTCCTTTCATAAGATGATGGCCGTAAACGGTGTTTTTAATTGATTAAAAATAACTTGAAATCATGAGCCTATCAGCCGAAATACTTTTACTGAAAAGTTATTCAGTCTACATGCACCGATATAATTATTACATCAAAGCTCATTGCTTAAAACTTGGAGATACGACAATGCAACTACAAAAATTTAATGCTGGTACTGCTAATGTGCGCCACTTGCTACAAAGCTTCACCCAAGCGTATGACGGTTTACCAAGTTGCGTCATCAATGTGATTGGCGTAGCAACCAAAGCAGATCCGCAGTTTATTTTTAACATTGAACTGGATGTCGTTTTATTTCACCAACACAAGTCACAAGCCTACTGCATTGAAGTCAATGCACCGTTACAGGCTCAAGTCATCGCAGACGCTCACGAATCATTTAGATTCAATCCTGATGATTCTCATGCATTGATTGAGGGCGAAGTCATGGATGTGGCGATTAATTTACAACGCCAGGCCATTAATGACATGATTCAATATGATTTGCTGTCAGATGCAGAACTGGAAAAGTTCAATACATGGAATAAAGGTTTCGCCAGTGCATTACTGACTGAATGTTTTGAAGATGTCGCAGATTTTAATGCGCTGCATAGCTCACATTTTATGGCGAACACTGTTTATTTAAGACTGATTGAGTACTTTAAAAACAACCTGTCATAAGAAACCATTAAACAAATAGAGGGAGATCCAATAAAGGTCTACCCTCTTTTTTTATGCCTTTAGATTTTATGACGTATACGATGTTTTTTAATTGATTAAAAAAATATTGGAATTTTTCATTGCCAGTTCCATAAGTAATTTGAGAAAAGTTTTTAAGGGATATTTCACAAATATAATTAATTCATACCTAAGCAATTGCTTATAACTTGGAGTTGAAGATATGAAAAGCCTACTTGATTTTTTTACAAACCGTTCTAAAACATTAAACATTATTGTGAATCCTGAATTAAATACAGGTCATTCCCTTGCTGATTTTTCGTATAACGAAGAATTGCATCAAGACCTTAATGTATTAACGGTTATTCCGCTTGATCATTACGGAAACTTTCTATCTTTAACCCTTGATGATTGGGGCGTTATTACTTCAAAAGTTCAATTCCCTGAGCATCTTGATTTTAATCAATTGCTCAGCATTTTTTGGGAAACACAACCCATTTTAGTTGTTACTGACATCGCACGTTCAGAAGTGCATGACAGCGACTTTTTTCAACAAAGCTTGGTCAAGCAAGTCAATCTTGCATATAGCCGAGATATTGCCAGTGAATATGCACCAGAAGATGTTCACTACATCTCTCAATCTTTTGATTTAGATAAGCTGATGCGTTGCGGTGTATATCTGCAAGGTCATTGCTATTCAGCTCATGATTTCGTCATTAACAACCATAACCTATTTGAAAAAGACAGCTTGATTGTGCCTGTTTTTAACATCCACTCGACACAAAAAGAACTGCAACAATTTTTAGTATTTGATCTGCAAGGTAAGTTTTTGGATTGCGTTGTTGGCACTGAAGTTTTGTACTAAGGAATATTGATCATGTCTAAAAAATACTTATTGATTGAATTGAGCTACGAAGCACCAAACAACACCAGTGCTGATGCTGTTTTGCACAATGTCTATATTGATATTAATCACCCTGAAAATCTGGCGATGTTTAGCGAGTCTTGCAAGAATCGCCATGAAATTAATGAAAACCTACCCATTTGCCAGTTAATCACTTCATGGGTTCGATTACTAGGGATCTTCACCATTCTGGACAATACGGATCAGGACAAAGAAACCCCTGTTCTCATTCAACTTGCTGACGGCGGTACTTTATCTATCGATGGTTGGGAAATTCTCGACCAAGAAACCAAAGATAGACGCTTGGCGTTAATGGACATTGAGCCAGATGAAGAACAAGACGTAGACGACCCTATTTTGTTCGCTTATGAGCATTCAGACTCAATCACACTCACCAAAGTTGAAAAGCCAGTAGCAGAAAGTGTATATGTCGCTACGCGTAACTCTTACAGCAACAACTTTGATTTAGTTCTTGAATGTATCTTGAATCCTGAAAAACATTACAGCCTATATCAAGGCTCATATGATGGCACTCATGTTCAAGTGATCCTGAATGACTTGGCACTACTACCATCATGTAAGACACATAAATCAGAAATTGGCGACTATGTAACATGCAATGTACTGGAGCTGTTCAAAGGCTCAATAGATGCGTATGGCGCAGAAAATGAATTTATTGATTCATTCGTGCAACTCGACATTACACCGTACTTAGATAGCACACTGAAAATGGACTACACCGAATTGCAGTTTAGCTACCAGAGCAACGATCTCATTGCATTTTTTGGTAATGATCCATGTTCTTAACATGGATCTCTATGGAATAGGAGAAAATACAATGTCTGATCATATCTATAATTACATCATCGGCAGAATCGACAAAAGCCGTAAACTTATGGTTCTGGTGAACTACGAATCAAGATCCAATCTGGTGACTCAAGCACAGTTAATGAAAGTCCAATTCCCGAACCTCAATACCTTGAGAATGTTCCTGAATGACTTTGAGCCAACGGAAAAACATGTTATCCATTACTCGAAATACAGTAAAGAAATGCCATCAGGTGCAGATGGATATTTCCTATTTTCAGAACATGACCAGCAATGGAATATTTTTGATCCTAATGTCTTAAGTCGGTTTGTTCGTATATACCAAGAATCACCAGAGTTAGATAGTTACCAAGATTACATCTGTTCTTGTGAAGTCAAAAACTCACCCACACTTAAAGCAAAACATAAAAAACAAGCATTTATGGAGAAGATGATCTTCACTTCATTGGGTTTTGAGCGTTATTGCCATCATTGCAACGGTTATGAACCACTGGATCGTTTTTATTATCATTCTGATACCAAAACCTATGAATCAGTTTGCAAGCCTTGTTATATTCCTCATTACAAACCTTACAAGATGAAAAAACTTATGACCAGTACGGTTGAAGAATATATTTAATCATTAACTATGACATGGTT
>NZ_BBTF01000063.1:0-17129 GCF_000876115.1 Acinetobacter sp. NBRC 110496 | reverse complement strand
TTATTTATTATGCTTGGATTAGCGGGCTTACTCTGTTTTAAATGGATGAAAATCCAGCAGTTCCCAGATATTGAACTGCCAATGGTTACTGTCACTGCCGCACTTCCCGGTGCAGCACCACCCCAGCTTGAAACCGAAGTTGCACGTAAAATTGAAAATTCTATTGCAACCTTACAAGGATTAAAAAACCAATACACCAATATCAAAGATGGCGTAGTCACAATTACAGCCGAATTTCAACTTGAAAAACCATTACAAGAAGCGGTGGACGATGTTCGGAATGCAGTTTCTCAAGTACGCTCCGATCTACCCGCCGATTTACGCGATCCCATTGTCAGTAAAATTAATCTCTCTGGCTCACCCATTCTGACCTATACCATACAATCCCCCAAAATGGATGAAGAAGCACTATCATGGTTTGTAGACTATGATATTGCCCGTGCGATGCTACAAGTTAAAGGGGTTGGTGCAGTTTCACGTGTGGGAGGAGTAACTCGTCAAGTTGAAGTTGAACTCGATCCTGAAAAATTATTAGCACTCAATACAACTGCAACTGATATCACGCGTCAACTTCGTTTGACCCAGCAAGATGCTTCTGGTGGACAAACCAAAATTGGCGGCAGTGAACAATCCATTCGAACGATTGCCACCGTCAAATCAGCAGCTGAAATCGGTGCTATGGATATCGCCTTGAGTGATGGTCGGCATATCCGTCTTGATCAAGTTGCGACTGTCCGCGATGGGATTGCTGAACGGCGTTCCGCAGCATTGTTAAATGGCCAACCTGTGATTGGCTTTGAAATTACCCGCAGCAAAGGTGCCAGTGAGGTCGATGTTCAAAAAGGTGTGACCGAAGCACTTGCAAAACTCAAAGCAGTACACCCCGATATCAAGATTACCGAAGCATTTAACTTCGTGAATCCGGTAGTTGACAATTATCATGGTTCGATGTCCCTACTTTATGAAGGTGCAATCCTTGCGATCTTAGTAGTGTGGTTGTTCTTGAGAGACTGGCGCGCTACGATTATTGCCGCAACCGCCCTGCCATTGTCAATTTTACCTGCCATGATTGGTATGTATTTCTTTGGTTTCACCCTCAACACTGTCACCCTATTAGCCATGTCCTTGGTGGTGGGGATTCTGGTCGATGATGCGATTGTTGAAATTGAAAATATCATCCGACATTTACGTATGGGCAAAACACCCTATGAAGCCGCGATGGAAGCCGCCGATGAAATTGGTCTAGCCGTCATCGCGACTACCTTTACCCTGATTGCCGTGTTCTTACCAACTGCATTTATGAGTGGTATTGCAGGTAAATTTTTTGTTCAATTTGGCTGGACTGCAGCGTTGGCAATTTTTGCCTCGCTCTTAGTCGCACGATTACTCACGCCAATGATGTCCGCCTACATTCTAAAACCTTGGATCGGGAAGGTAGAACAACATGATGAATTCACAACTGCCCAAGCGATAACCGACCAAGGGAACAGCAGACTCGCCAATGACCGCGCAAAAGATGGCAAAGTCATGCGCAGCTATATGCGTTTGGTGACGTGGTGCCTGAATCATCGCTGGGTCACCTTAGGCGGAGCAATTGCCTTCTTTATTGCCTCACTGATGTTGATTCCATTGTTACTGACTGGTTTCGTTCCTCCACCAGATACCGGGCAAACCCAAGTTCGCCTAGAGCTAACACCGGGTTCTCAATTTGGAGACACCCTTAAAACAGCCGAATATGCACGTAACCTAATTAAAGATTATCCAGAGATTAAAAGCATCTACACCACCATTGGCGGTGGTGCGGCTGGAACAGACCCCTTCTCGGGTGGTGCATCCAGTGAACCACGTAAGGCTACATTGACCATTCAAACCACCGAACGGTCAGATCGCAGTGCAAGCCTGCAAGATATTGAAGATCAAATTCGGCAACGACTCGCTCCTCTTCCCGGTGCGCGAATTCAAGTCGGACTTGCAGGTAATAATGGTCAATATCAGATTGCTCTCTCTGGAGATGATCCTGATGCACTGATGTCAACGGCTCGAAGCCTTGAACGTGAGCTGAGAACCATTCCTAATATTGGCAGTATCACGTCAAGTGCAGCCCTGATTCGTCCAGAATTGGTGATTCGTCCAGACTTCGCCAAGGCAGCAGATCTTGGCGTAACCACCTATGATATTGCTGAAACTTTACGAATCGCAACTGCAGGTGATTTTGATCAAAATCTGGCAAAGTTAAATTTATCTCAACGTCAGGTGCCAGTTGTGATCAAGCTTCCACTGGCTGCACGACAGGATCAGGAATTGATGAAGCGCCTCATGGTCAAAGGCAGTCATGGTCCTGTGATGTTGGGTAACATTGCCGAGGTCAACATTGAAAGCGGTCCATCACAAATTGATCGCTTTAATCGCTTACGTAACATCAACTTCAATATTGAGTTGAATAATCAACCTTTGGGGGATATTGCCGCAAAAGTGGACCAACTACCAACCATGAAGAATCTGCCACCAACGGTTAAACGCACCAATATTGGGGATGCCGAAGTCATGCAGGAATTATTCTCGAGTTTTGGTCTCGCTATGCTAACGGGTGTGTTATGTATCTATGTGGTGTTGGTATTGTTATTCAAAGACTTTTTACAACCTATTACCATTCTGGTGGCCTTACCCTTATCACTTGGTGGCGCATTCGTGATGCTGCTATTAGCGAAAAGTAGCTTCTCTATGCCAAGCTTGATTGGTCTGATCATGCTGATGGGCATCGCCAGTAAAAACTCAATCTTACTGGTCGATTACGCCATTATTGCAAGTAATGAGAAGCATTATTCTCGCTTGAACGCACTACTTGATGCCTGCCATAAACGGGCACGTCCGATTATCATGACCACACTGGCAATGGGTGCCGGGATGTTACCGATTGCTCTCGGTATCGGTACAGATCCGAGCTTTCGCGCACCAATGGCAATCGCTGTAATTGGAGGCTTGATTACCAGTACGTTTTTATCATTGCTGGTGATTCCTGTCGTCTATACCTTTATTGATGATATTAATCGCAAGATACACAGCTTGAGGAAGACCGAAGCCAAAACTATTGGACCAACGTAATAAGTGTGAATAAAAAAGGCGGTTTGAACCGCCTTTTTTATCTTGAATACAATATCAGCGCTAACATAAATAGCAGAAAAGCGAAACCTGCTAAATAATATAAATGATGCAGATGCCGATTTAACCATGACAGGTAAATACTTGAACCGATCAATTGAACAATAGTGAGATTCCAGATCAACACCAAACCGACCATCCAAAAACAGACCAAAGCATTTTGAACAACACTAAGTTGAGGGTAAATCAAGATTACCAATACCGTATAGAACATCAAATTTTTCGGGTTTAACAAGCTTGAGAGCAAGCCGGATAGAAGCGCCTTCAACTCGCTATTTTTTCGATGTTTTTTGATATGATACTCGGTATGATTGTTGGCTATTTTTACTGAGTGTGCCAAACGAAAACATTGAATGGTCAGATAAGCAAAATACATTACACCCAACCATTTCAGTAAGATTAATAAGTCAGCATTCATCCGCCCCATCAGGAATAGGCTGTAATAAATCACAATTAAAATAATCGCATTGCCCAATGCGATTCCTGAACAGGTATATCTCGCTACCGTTTTACTGCTTTGTATGACTGTTTTTAAAATTAAAAAGAAATCTGCCCCTGGTGTCAGCAAAGCGATAAAATGAGTGATCGCAATCGTCAGAAAAAGCTCCATACATCCTCTCCAAATCAATGGGAGTCAGCTTAAGAAAGTGCCATGCTTAATTCTTGTATGAAATTGCGTGAACTAAGATTTTTTATAATATTGCTTTGGGGTTATGCCAGTATGTTGCTTAAAAACACGATGGAAATGGCTTTGATCCGTAAATTCAAGTTCATGCGCTAACTGCGCTAAATCACACTTTTCTCTCAAGCGCTGCCGAGCCTGATTCACCTTGGCATTCAATTGATAAGCATGTGGTGTTAAACCAAAATAATGTTTAAATAAGCGTATTAATGCATAACGGCTGATCTGCATCTTTTCAGCTAGATTTTGCAAGGACAAACCATCAATATTGCCCTCAAGACACTGCAATAAATCAGGTAAATACTGCTGAAAGTAACGAGATGGGATGATTTTCTCCCAGTTAAAGTTTGGCAATAAAATATCAGTTAAAACCTGAATTAAATAATGCTCTTTTTCCAAGAGTGAGATTTGCGGATTAAATAAGATCGCATTTAAACCGGAGAATGCATGATAGACATATAAGTCATTGATGATATTTGGCTTTAATTGGGGAAAATATGATGTATCAACATCTATTTTTAGAAGCGTATTGTGTTGCAGCTCCTCAATCAATACAGCCAGCCATGTTGCATCCAGATGCATCATCTGGTAACTCCATGCCTGATTCTGAAGAGGATTACAGGAATGTTCTACATGAGCAGGAATAACAACAATACTACCTGGCTGAATCAAACGATCCTGGACTAAAAAACTTGAAAAATAACTCTGCCCTGCATCAACTGCCCCGATTGAAAATGTCGGATGGCTATGCGATTTATAACAGATTCGACTTTGACATGCCCTACGTGTTTCAACATAAGGCATGTCAGGATGATTCCAAAACTCGACAGTTGAGTCCAAAATAATTCAAACCTCAACCAAAACTCTACTCATCTACTTTTTCGCCAACGCCTTTTCAATATCGGCTTCCAATGCTTCAGGTTTTGTAGTCGGCGCATAACGCTCTAAAACCTCGCCATTACGTCCAACCAAAAACTTGGTGAAATTCCATTTAATATTACGACCTAAAAGACCTTTGGCTTCACGGGTTAAAAAACGGAAAATCACATGTGCTTCGGGGCCTTTTACATCAACCTTGGCAAACATGGGGAAACTAACTCCGTAATTACGCTGGCAATATGCGCCAATTTCTTTATTGGTTCCCGGATCTTGCCCTCCAAACTGATTGCATGGAAAGCCTAAAACTTCTAAACCTTGAGATTTGTATTTTTCATAAAGTTTCTCAAGTCCTGCAAATTGTGGGGTAAAGGCACACTTGCTTGCAGTATTTACAATCAGCATGACCTTGCCTTTATAATCAGCGAGCGCTTTTGTTTCTCCCTCTAACAATTCAGCTTCAAACTGATAAATATTACTCATGGATAAGTTTCCTCGTCGTTCTTTTCTTCTGTTTTAAGTTGTAATGATGCCGAATTTACGCAGTAACGCAGTCCTGTCGGCTGTGGACCATCTTCAAATACATGGCCTAAATGCGCATCGCAATCATGGCAGACAATTTCTGTTCTGACCATACCATGAGATAAATCTTCATGCTCTTCGATAGCAATGCTGTCAATTGGTTTAAAGAAGCTAGGCCAACCACAGCCACTATCGTATTTTGTATCCGAAGAAAATAATTCTGCACCACAACAACGACAGACATAAGTACCATGCTGTTTATTATTCCAATATTGTCCTGTAAATGCTGGTTCTGTGCCCTTTTGACGAGTAATGCGATATTCTTCAGGTGATAACTCTCTTTGCCATTCTCGGTCTGTTTTATTGACTTTTCCCATAACCTGCACCTTTTATTCTGTTGTTAAAACTATCTTGATGATCAGGTTTTATATTTACGCCATTCACAAAAAAAACTCTAGTCTCAGTTCGTACAATTTAATGAATTTTCAGCATTAAAAAATAAAATAGCAAAAAGTAAGCATTTTATTTTTATAAAAGTAAGCAATTTTCAACATTCCTCTATTTTATGTAAGCAAATATGGTGGTATTCTAATTTCGCACGGTGATACAGGACAAAACATGTCTCAGAAAAAAAGTGTGGTTTTCCAAAACTTATTACCAACGATCAGACAATATCAACAATCAGGTTTTACCCACGAAAAAATTGTTGAATTACTGAGAGATCAACATGATCTAAATTTGGTCAGTGTCGAAACCTTTAAAAGTTATTTATACCGATATGCAAAAGTGAATCCAGCTATGTCTAAAAATACTGTTGTTTCCCCGTCTATCCAATCAAGCCGAGAAATTAAAAAATCATCTAAGCTTGAGCATGTTTGTTATGACATTCGTGGACCAGTATTACGCGCCGCCAATGAAATGGAGGAGCAAGGACACAAGATTATCAAACTCAATATCGGTAACCCAGCACCTTTTGGTTTTGAAGCACCACAAGAAATTATTAACGACGTTGCTTTAAATCTTCCAAATGCGATTGGTTATACCGACTCAAAAGGGATCTTCCCTGCACGCAAAGCGATCTGCCAGTATTACCAGCAAAAAGGTGTTTTCGATATGCATGTCAATGATGTGTATGTTGGCAATGGTGTATCTGAACTCATCGTTATGGCGATGCAAGGTTTACTGGATGATGGCGATGAAATGTTGGTGCCTATGCCCGACTATCCATTATGGACAGCGGCCGTAAATCTGTCAGGTGGTACCGCAGTTCACTATAAGTGTGATTCTGAAAACTATTGGTATCCAGATATTGCAGATATGGAAAGCAAAATCACGCCAAATACCCGTGGTATTGTCATTATCAACCCAAACAATCCTACTGGTTCAGTCTACCCACGCCATGTATTAGAACAAATTGTGGCGCTGGCGAAAAAGCATGACCTGATTTTATTTGCCGATGAAATCTATGACAAAATCGTTTATGACGGCATTGAGCACGTTGCTGTTGCAGCTTTAGCAGGTGATCAACTGTGTATTTCATTTAACGGTTTATCAAAAGCCTATCGTATTGCAGGCTATCGTGCAGGCTGGATGGCAATTACGGGTAATAAGGCACGTGCCGCAGACTATATCGAAGGTCTGGACATGCTGGCTTCTATGCGTTTATGTGCCAATCATCAAGCACAATATGCGATTCAAACCGCACTTGGTGGTTACCAGTCAATCAATGACTTGATTCGCCCGGGTGGTCGTTTATACGAACAACGTAATATTGCATGGGAAATGCTAAATGAAATCCCAGGTCTAAGCTGCGTAAAACCTGAGGGTGCAATGTATTGCTTTCCTAAGCTTGATCCAGCAGTTTATCCAATTGAAGATGATGAGAAACTCATGCTGGATCTTTTAAAAGCAGAAAAAGTACTTCTAGTACAAGGAACTGGGTTTAACTGGCCTACACCAGATCATTTTCGTGTTGTGTTCTTACCTGCTGAAAATGAACTTCGTGAAGCCATTAATCGCTTAAGCCGCTTCTTAGCAAAAATGCGTTAATGCACAATCCCCCTGAATCGGGGGATTTTTTATATTTAAGAATCTGAATCTTGGGTCGCATCCCACTGTGCTTCATATTCTTTCGATTTCTTTAAGTTTTTGCTTAAACCAAACCCACCTTTTTCATATATACGAGATAAATCCAATAAGGCTTCATCTTCACCTTGCGCCACAGCGAGTTCATAAAATTCTGCTGCTTTCTTATAATTCTTAGTGACCCCTTTACCTTCTTCATAAATATAGGCAATGTTTGAAGAACCCAAACCATTTCCTGCGCCTGAGGCCAAACTAAATAAGCGCAAGGCTTCTTTATAATCCTGCTTTAACCCCGCCTTTCCCTCTAAATAAAAAATACCTAAATTGTTAATTGCAGAAGATTCATCTTGTTTCGCAGCCAATTGATAATAATGCAATGCTTTTTGTAGGTCTTGTGCTACTTCATCAGTCCCATCATTATATAAATGCCCCAGTTCCGCTTGAGCCATATCCAGACCAGCATCAGCCGACTTGGTCATCCACTCCAAGCCCTTTTTGGTATTTACATTTACATGATCATCGCCATAGAGATATAAATAGCCGAGATAGTATTGTGCATATAGCTGACCCTTTTGTGCAGCCTGGGTATACCACTTTAAAGCGGTTAGATTATCTTCCTTTACACCCTCTCCGTAGTCATACATATAACCAACTGAAAAAATCGCATCTACATTGCCCTTAGCCGCTGCTTTTTTAAACCACTCAAGCGCTTTGCCGAAATCTTGATCTACTTCATTTCCATAATAATAAGCATCACCTAAATTATTTTGGGCGCGCGCGTCACCTGCTGTTGCTCGCTGTACAAGTTCTTGGCTAAATGCAACATCATCTGCATGACTCAAACTGAATAGACTGCTCGTTAATAATATTGAAAATACGATATTTTTTAATTTCATTATTTTTGCTCACATTGTTACATTTTTACGCAATTACATTCTAACGGCAAATCACTTCATGTAAACCAATATTTATATTTTCAGGAAAATCAAAAACTAATTTTGAATTTTTTATCAAAATAACATAGCTGAGACACGGTTTGCCAAAATATTAAGCATGTCATTTTAACTTTGCATGCTAAACTATGCCTTGTTTTGAAAAAGGATAGTCCTTCTATGCGGTTTGTTCATCTCGGTATCCATACAGAATTTTCGATTACAGAGTCGATTGTTCGCATACCTGATTTGGTCAAAGCTGCCGTAAAAGATGAAATGCCAGCACTGGCACTTACCGACTTATCCAACCTGCATGCAGCAGTCAAATTTTATGAAGCTTGTCTAAAAAAAGGCATCAAGCCTATTTTAGGCAGTGTCATTCGACTCAATGATGCCGAACACCGTGCAACATTACTCGCAATGAGCAGTACGGGCTGGCTTAATCTTACTGAAATTGTGTCTCGAGGATTTATTGAAGGCCAACAACTCAGCATTCCTTGTGTACAAAAAGAATGGATACTTGAGCAATCCGATGACCTGATTGTCCTACTTGGACAACATAGTGATGTTGGGAAAATGCTCTGTTCTTCCAACCCACAAAAAGCAGAACCTTTATTAGAAGCATGGATTGAAAAATTTGGCAATCGGGTGTATCTCGCTTTAACCCGTACAGAACGTGTCGGTGAAGAAGATTTTATTCAGCAAGCGGTAAAGCTCGCAGCCAAATATCAAATTGGTGTAGTTGCTCATAACGATGTGCACTTTGTTGAACAAGATGATTTTGAAGCACATGAAGCCCGTGTTTGTATCGCAGATGGCTATGTTCTAGGGGACGATAAACGCCCAAAAAACTACAGTACTGAACAATATTTTAAAACGGGCGAACAAATGTCTGAGCTATTCTCAGATATTCCTAGTGCCATCGAAAACACTTACCAGATCGCAAAACGTTGTAATGTTGCCTTAAAGCTCGGGACTTATTTCCTACCTGATTTCCCAATTCCAGATGGTTATACCATCGACACCTATTTTGAACATTTATCTCGTGAAGGGCTAGAGGAACGCTTAAATCATCTTTACCCTATTGCTGAACGTGATGATGATTGGGCAGAAATTCGCAAACCTTATGATGAACGGATTAAATACGAAGTCGATATCATCCTCAAGATGGGATTCCCTGGTTACTTTCTGATCGTTATGGACTTCATTCAATGGGCCAAAAATAATGGCGTGCCTGTGGGTCCTGGTCGTGGTTCAGGTGCGGGTTCACTGGTTGCGTATAGCTTAAAAATTACCGATCTTGACCCATTGCGTTATGATCTGCTCTTTGAACGTTTCTTAAACCCGGAACGTGTCTCGATGCCCGACTTTGACGTCGACTTCTGTATTGCTGGTCGTGACCGCGTGATTGAATACGTGGCACAAAATTATGGGCGCCAAGCGGTATCACAGATTGCCACCTTCGGTACGATGGCAGCGAAAGGTGCAATTCGAGATGTAGCCCGTGTCTTGGGTAAATCCTATGGTCTTGCTGATCGTATTTCTAAAATGGTTCCAACCAAACCACTCGGCGTGGATTTGGCAACTGCAATTGACATGGAACCCCAACTCAAAGATATCGTCACCAACCCATCCAACCCTGATAATGATGATGCCGCAGAAATCTGGGAAATGGCACTCAAATTGGAAGGTATTACCCGTAATACAGGTAAACATGCAGGTGGTGTGGTAATTGCACCAGGCAAAATTACCGATTACTCCGCAGTATTATGTGATGCTGATGGTACCAACCGCGTTGCGCAATACGATAAAGATGACGTTGAAGCAGCCGGTCTGGTTAAATTTGACTTCTTGGGTCTGCGTAACCTGACCGTAATCGAAGATGCAGTTCAGAATATTAATAAAAGAATCAAATCTGAAACACCGCTCAATATTGCCAATGTCCCATTAGACGATAGGGATGCTTATCTGGTCTTTGCTGAAGCAAATACCACTGCGGTATTCCAGTTTGAATCCGTCGGCATGAAAAAAATGCTCAAGGAAGCAAGACCAAGTAAATTCGAAGAAATTATTGCCTTCGTTTCCTTGTATCGTCCGGGTCCAATGGATCTTATTCCTGACTTTATTCACCGTATGCATGGTGGTGAGTTTGAATATCTACATCCATTGCTGGAAGGTGTATTAGAACCGACTTACGGGATTATGGTTTACCAAGAACAGGTCATGCAGGCCGCCCAGTTCTGTGCGGGTTATACACTCGGTGGTGCGGACTTACTTCGTCGTGCCATGGGTAAAAAGAAACCTGAAGAAATGGTCAAACAGCGCCAGATCTTTATTGAAGGTGCTGCGAAAAAAGACATTGATGAGGCCACAGCCAACCATATCTTTGACTATATGGAAAAGTTTGCAGGCTATGGTTTTAACAAATCCCATGCCGCAGCCTATGCCCTTGTTGCCTACCACACCGCTTGGTTAAAAGCGCATTATCCTGCTGAATTCATGGCCGCCGTTTTATCTTCGGAAATGCAGAACACTGATAGTATCGTGTTCTTAATTGATGACTGCCGTAATAACAAGCTGGAAGTACTGCCACCTTCGGTCAATATGTCTTTGTATCATTTCCACGCCAGTGATGAACAAACCATTGTGTATGGTCTAGGTGCAATTAAAGGCGTTGGTGAGCAAGCGATGCAATCGGTCATCGACTCACGCATTAATGAAGGCCCATACAAGGATTTATTCGACTTCTGTCATCGTATTGATTTGAAAAAAATCAATAAACGTACTTTAGAAGCCCTGATCCGTGCGGGTGCGCTGGATTGTCTCGGTATTGAACGTTCGAGCTTAATGGCACAATTACCAGAAGCCGTACAAGCAGCCGAACAAGCGCGCAGTAACCGTGAAACGGGAATTATGGATTTGTTTGGCGAGGTTGAAGAAGTTCAACGTAAACCAGCAAAACCAGTCAAACCATGGTCGGATGAAGTTCGCCTAAAAGGTGAAAAAGATACCCTTGGCCTGTATCTTACAGGTCATCCTATTGATGTATATCGTCCTGAGTTAAAATCATTTATTCCTGCGAAATTAAATGAACTTACCCCAACCCGCCGAGGCGTCACCACCGTTTTTGCCGGTTTAGTCGTGGATATTGCCAACTTCCCAAACCGTATCATGATCACGCTAGATGATGGTACTGCCCGGGTTGAAATTAGTTGTAATCATGAACGCTTCCAGCGTTATAAAGATATTGTTCGCTTAGAGCAAGTCGTGGTGATCGAAGGTGAAATTTATGAGCGCGAAGGTTTTGACCGCCCAATGGCTCGCCTAAGTAAAGCTTTTAGTTTAAATGAAATTCGTCAAAAACGGGCTCAAAGCGTTCAGGTTCGCCTTTCTCAAGATTTAATGACCAAATCTTTAGCCAAAGATTTACAGGCAATTCTATTGCCTTATTGTAATGTTGATATGTGCCAACATATTGCGCTACAAATCCAGCTTGAGCAAAGTTTTGCTACAGCAGAGCTTCATCTCGGCCCACAGTGGAAAGTCGCGCCTTTAGATGAACTGCTAAGCAAATTACGTGATTATTTTGGTAAAGAAGCGATTTTTATCGAATATCAAGTAAAATCCAAAGCAGCAAAAGTCGCAGAAATGCCAAAAGTCGCGACGATCGCACCACCACCGGACAATATGTCCATGGATGAAGCACTTGATCTTTATCAAGCTGAAGTCTCTCAATATTCTTAATTTTGGATGATATATGAACCAGTTTGACTCAAATAACGTGTCCAAACATTTGGATCATGTGCGTATTGTTATGGTCAATACCACCCTGCCAGCCAATATTGGTAGTGCCTTACGTGCAATGAAAACCATGGGATTATCTAAACTGGTTTTGGTTGCACCAAAAACCTATCCACATCCGGATATCGATGCTTTAGCAGCAGGTGCGCAAGATTTAATTGAACAAATTGAGATTGTTGAGACCTTAGAGCAAGCGATTCAAGATTGTCATCTGGTGTTCGGAACCAGTGCCCGTAGTCGTACCATTCCATGGCCATTACTCGATGTTCGTCCCGCAGCACAAGAAGCTCTACAAGCAGCACATAAAGCGCAGAATATTGCAATTGTATTTGGGCGTGAAGACCGCGGTCTGACCAATGAAGAGCTTGCTTTAGCCAATTATCATTTAACCATTCCCGTCAATCCTGAATATGGTGTGTTGAATGTTGCTCAAGCCATTCAAGTGGTTTGCTATGAATTAAGAATGGCCGCGCTTGAACAAAACACACAAGCAACCGCTATTCCTGACGGTCACATGCAGTTGAAACAACAACAAAGCATGGAGTGGGACGAACCTTTGGTGACACAGCAACAAATGGAAGAGTTTTATCCTCATTTAGAAAAAATGCTCACCGAAATCGAGTTTTTAGATCCCAATAATCCCCGTTTACTCCCATTACGCTTGCGTCGTTTATTCGGAAGGATACAATTAGATCGTATGGAGTATCATTTATTGCGCGGAATTTTCAGCCGTGTACAGGCTTTAGCCAACGGCTCATGGAAAAAAACCAACTCGGAGGATCACGCCAATGATTAAACAGCTTAAAGAAGATATTCAGGCTGTATTTGCACGTGACCCTGCAGCCAGAAACACATTAGAAGTCTTGACCACCTATCCCGGTATTCATGCACTTATTATGCATCGTCTGGCACATGAGCTTTGGAAAAAAGAATATAAAGGCACAGCACGCCTACTTTCTTCATTAAGTCGTTTTGCCACAGGAATTGAGATTCATCCAGGCGCTAAAATTGGTAAGCGTTTCTTTATCGATCATGGTATGGGGGTTGTGATTGGTGAAACCGCAGAAATTGGGAATGATGTCACACTTTATCATGGGGTAACCTTAGGCGGCACAACTTGGAATAAAGGCAAACGTCATCCGACACTTGAAGATGGTGTGGTCGTTGGTGCTGGTGCAAAAATCCTGGGCCCATTTACGGTACATAAAGGGGCTAAAGTCGGTTCTAATGCGGTTGTGACCAAAGAAGTTCCTGAAGGTGTGACTGCGGTTGGTAACCCTGCCCGTTATATTTTTAAAGACAAAAATCAAGTTGAGCAAGATGAAGCAAGTCGTCGTGACTATGCTGAAAGCATTGGTTTCCAACCTTATGCCACGACACAAGAGCAATCTGACCCAATTTTGGAAGGAATCCGCGTTCTGCTTGACCGGATGCAAAAAAATGAAAAACGCATGAATGTACTTTGTCAGCGTTTATCAGAACTTGATCCAAGCTTCGCACCGCAAAGTTCAAAAACTCAACCATTAAGTAAAGAAGAACTCAAAATTATTGAAGAAGTTAGACGTGAATGTGAAGCACAGAACAAAACTTCAGCAACATAAGCGAATATATAAGAAATGTAACAAGCTTCTCATTGCAAGTTGGTTTTGCTTTTCCTAGACTGTTGAAACCAACGATCTACTTCTCATTTAACTAAAATTAATGGATGTTAAAGCATGAATTTTAAGCCTTTGGCACTACTTGTACTTTCAACCTCTTTTTTAACAGCCTGTGGCGTCGCCCCAGTAAAAAAAGATAAAGCATCTGAACCGTTTGTATTCAAAGAGCCAGATCCAACACCTCCATTCTATGCTTTAAATCCAATCAATTATGATGCACCACCAAGTTTTGAAGTCGCCATTAAAGATGCTGCGGCTCAACCTGTGACTAAAATGGTTGTGTCATTACAAAACGATCCATCAAAGTCAACTACACTTGATATCAACAAACTGATTGTTCCTACTATTGATAGTAAACAGCGCAGCATGAAATATGCCGTTCTTGCAGGTGACAATGAAATTGATATCACTGAAGTGGATGACTTCTTGCAACTGGTTGAAGGTAAAGCACGTCATTACCCGCCACGCTTTCCTGACCGTCAAGAACGCAAAGGCTATGAAGCGAAGCTAAAAGAAACTACGCAAAAACTTGATGCACTTGCTGAAAAACCAAATGCTTCACTTGATATATTGACACGTGCATTTAAAGCCAGTGTCATGGCACGTAATATGGATTTAGGAACGGCATACACCACCAAATCATTGACTTATGCGCAACGTATTCTTGCGATCAATCCAAATGATGCTGAAACCAACTTCTGGTTTGGTTTTGGTCTGTCTGAAGGTGGTGGTCAACGCGAGGCAATTCCTTATTTAGATAAGGCGATGAAAGGTGGTGTGCAGGAAGCCTATCTTTCTGCTGCCAATAACTACCTTTGGTTAGAGCAAAAGAAAAATGCGCTGCAAACCTTAAGAAACTATAAAGTAAGCTATCCAGATGAAGCAGAAGTAACAGATCGCTTGATCAAAGAGGTGGAATCTGGAAAGCGTTGGAATGTATGGCAAGTATTGAACTAACTTAGTTTCAATTCTGCACTAAAAAATAGACTGCCTTGTGCAGTCTATTTTTTTCTCTATCATTGAAAAAACATTCGTTTTTCGTATTATAGCTAGAATCTTCCAACGAACTTGCTAAACATCTATGCAAGCATTTAACTCAAAAAAACCTTTAGTTCTTCTCTCTTTATTGAGCGCTCTTACAATGAGTGGCTGCCAAGTTGTCAGCCTTAAGCAACAAGCGGTTAATGTAACGATTGCCAATGAACGTAACAGCATACTGACACAAAAAAAACTCAGCGAAGCGAGTTTAAACGTCTTGTCCATGTCTGGCAAAGAAGCCAAAACTTGCATGCAGACTCCAAATGATTGCATTGCAGATCTACATAAAATTCCCCAAATCCAAGACGAACAGCTTTTATCGACAGCCAGTGAATTATACCTTGCTAAAGCCATGTCACTGTCTGACTCTTCAGAATGTAAGGTAAGTAAACTCACCAAACACAAGCAAAAACAGGGAAAAGCCAAGGAACAAAGTGACATTCAACAAAACTATGAGCAATGTCTGGATCAGGAGCTGGAAGCTTTAGATAAAAGCATCCGCTATAGTTATGCATATTTATTCAAAACTGCCCGACAGCCACAAGAGCGTATTTTTGATAACCGTCAGGTTCAAATTCGAGATTTCTACAATCAGGCATTGACTAAACTGGTAAATGTTCACAGCCTAAGAAACCCATCTAAAACTATTACACCTACAATCCAGATTGGTAAAAGTACCTATACAATTGATATTCAATCTTATCAACGCCTGCAAAGCATGAAGCTTGAGAAATTTATCTCCAGTTATAACATGAACTTTTCTGGTTTAAGAGCCATCAATCGCCGTGATGGTTTCGGCTCAGACTTTGTCGCGGTTTTCCCTTCTGCCGATGCGCCACATGGCGACAATAAATATATTCTGGATCCATTAAGCTATAGCTATCCTAATGGCATTAATCCAAATATTCACAAGGCACGCTATCTAGCTGCAACCATTATCGCGCAACCCAAAAATGCGGCTGCAACAATCAATGATGTTTTGAATAATCCAAACTTTGAAGTGAAAGTTTACGACCCATATAGTGTGGAAAAAGTGAATATTGCAGGAAAAGAATATTCGCTTGCAGCAAACTTCTCCGCTCCCTATGGTTTATGGCTGGCTGAAAATAACTTAGGCGCAGCAGCTTATTTAACCTTGATTGACCGTGATCAGCATCTCACTATGCCGCACTTATATATGCTCGAACCATATAATCCAAATAAAAAGGTCATTGTATTGGTGCATGGACTTGCCAGCAGCCCAGAAGCGTGGATTGCAGTGACCAATGATATTATGGGTGATGCTGTACTACGTGAACATTATCAAGTATGGCAAGTCTTCTACTCAACCAATATGCCAATCTTGGAAAGTCGATTCCAAATTTATGCCTTGTTAAAACAAACATTTGCTTCACTCAATCCTAAAGATGCTGCTGCTCAGGATGCGGTCTTGGTCGGACATAGTATGGGGGGAATTATCAGCCGACTTCTGGTAAGCAATGCTGATATTTCAAAACAGGCTTTGACAATGATGAATAGTCGCCAACAAGCCCGTTTAAGAAAACATCCTGTGATCGGTGAACGACTCAAAATGGAGCCCATTCATAATTTTGATCGTGCCATTTTCCTTGCTGCGCCACATCGCGGCACCGATTATGCGGATCGCTGGTTTACGCTGGCCGCACGAAAAATTATCAAACTTCCAGCCACATTCCTGACCACATTGGCCGATACGCTGACCAGTGATGATATGGATCTGAAAGACTTTGTCCAAACCCTAACCAATGATGTTATTCAAAATGGGCCAAGCGATTTAAGCAAGAAATCCAAGTTCATGGAATTAACAGCCTCTATTCCGCCAGAAAATGGTCTGGTTTTTCATTCAATCATGGGTAACATTACTAAAAGTGATGATCCGAATGTAATTACCGATGGGATTGTCCCTTATAAAAGCGCACATTTAGAGGGTGCAGTTTCTGAAAAGATCTTTACAGGTGGCCACTCCATTCAGGAAACGCCAGAGGCTGTTTTAGAACTTCGTCGTATTTTACGTGAGCATTTAGTAGATCACGGTTTATATAAGCCCAAAAACTAATTGCGATAAAAAAGCCCCAAATAATTGGGGCTTTTTTATCGGGTAGTTTACACGCCAGAACGGATCATATAGTCAAAGGCAGATAATGATGCTTTCGCGCCTTCACCGGTCGCAATGATAATCTGCTTGTACGGCACTGTAGTACAGTCACCTGCGGCAAATACACCTTTGACATTGGTTTCGTTGCGCTCATTAATCACGATCTCGCCACGATTACTCAGCTCTACTGCACTGTTCTTCAAGAAATCGGTGTTTGGCAATAAACCAATTTGTACGAAGATCCCTGCAAGTTCAACACTATG
>NZ_BBTF01000064.1:0-16783 GCF_000876115.1 Acinetobacter sp. NBRC 110496 | reverse complement strand
AAGGTGAAGTGTGTCTAATCAACAGGGTTTTCGGTCTCTAAGCACTTTTAAAAAGGAACTTCATCGACTCAAATCTCTATTTGCAACAGTGCCGTTTCAGATGCTTGCTGCATTTGCAGAGTTTGAACGCTCCATGATCCGTGAGCGTCAAAAGGAAGGAATTGCAAAAGCCAAAGCGAAGGGCTTATATAAGGGAAGAAAGCGGAAGGTTGACTATGTTGAAATACGAAAAGCAATGGCTGAAGAAAATTCAACATTTAGAGGTGTTGCAGAAAAGTTTAAAGTAGGGATAGCAACAGTACAAAGAGCTTTAAAAGAAGAAACTAATAATCAATAAGGTTGATTAATGAAGACGCTTAGATATTCAAATTTAGAAAAGATCATGACCATTTATACTGAAATTTCTACTTATATTACATTTCATAATGCGACTGGTTTAACAGATATAAATAAATCAATGGAAGATTTTTGAACCGTACCGGGTTTGTCGGAGACCAAGCTTTCTGAGAGAATGTCCCGATGAAAAAAGTAAAATATACCCCTGAAATCAGAGAAAGAGCGGTTCAATTATTGATTGAATCCGAGAAAGATTATCCATCGAATTGGGCTGCGATCACCGCTATTGCTCCCTGAGCAGTATACTGCGCAAGGGTTGTACTCCTGAAACACTACGTGTTTGGTATCAAAAATATTTAGATAAACAAAATCCAGTTAAAGTACAGCAGCTTTCAGACCAAGAACGTATCAAACAACTCGAACGCGAAAATAAAGAACTGCAACGCGCCAATGAAATTCTACGTAAAGCAGCCGCTTTTTTCGCCCAGGCGGAGCTCGACCGCCCACACAAATAATGGTGGATTTTATCCATAATAATAAAGAGCTGTACGGAGTCGAGGCGATTTGTAGAATTTTACCGATCGCACCTTCAACCTATTACCGGACTCTAGATCTCTGTGAAAATCCAGAACATCGAGCAAAGCGAGATTTACATGACTTGCATCATGCTGAGGAGATTAAACGAATTTGGAAGGAAAGTTCAGGTCGGTATGGTGTACGTAAAGTCTGGCAAAAACTGAAACGTGAAGGCTATATTATTGCGCGCTGTACTGTTGCTCGATTAATGCAAAAGCTAGGTATAAAAGGTGTTTGGCGTGGTAAGAACAAACAAACCACCCGTAGCCGAGATGATCAAAAACGAGCGGATGACTTGGTAAAACGTAATTTTACTGCTGATCATCCTGACCAACTGTGGGTGAGTGACTTTACGTATATTCAAACAAATTCAGGCTGGGTTTATACTGCATTTATTATTGATGTGTTCTCACGAGCAATTGTTGGATGGAAAGTATCGACACGGATGAATACAGATATGGTGCTCGATGCATTGGAGCAAGCATTGCATGATCGAGGCATGCCAAAGAATGTGATTCATCATTCCGACAGAGGTGTGCAATATCTTTCCATTCGCTATACCAATCGTTTAGAAGCAGCAAATTTACGAGCATCAGTCGGTACAACTGGTGATTCATACGATAATGCTCTGGCTGAAACGGTGAATGGCTTATACAAAACAGAGGTGATTGAATATCTAAAAGCAGATTGGCAAGGTTTAGCGGATGTACAACTTGCGACACTAAATTGGGTAGATTGGTTCAATAAAGAGCGTGTACATAGTGCACTAGGTTATGTATCACCTTTTGATTTTGAAGCAATGTACTATGATAAGATTAACCCGTTAGGTCAGGTGGCCTAACTTAAATAAAAAACTCTCCGACAAACCCGGTACGGTTCAGTTGATTGAATTATAGGGGCTATCAATGCGAGTTGGAAAATCAAAAAAAGAAGCTTTGGCTTCTTTTTTTTTTGATCATCTATAAGTGCTTATACAACTGAGAAAATATAAAACACTTGAGAATTTTCTTAAGTCATACATTGTGACTTAAGAATTTGATAAAGAACATTGTATGAAATAAAAAAGAGAAAATCATAAATATTTGAAAAATAATAATAAATAAAATTGGCATGCAAGTTGCAATAATCTTATGGAGAATATGAGGATTTTGGTATGCAGCAACTCAATGTAGAACAGCCTCCTTGCTTTATTCATGTTACAGGGACTCAGCGTGACAAATATATCGAATTTGAATTTTCGATAGGTGATCCAGAGTTAGCTGTAGAAATGATTATGCCAGTCAAGGCTTTTGAAGAATTCTGCGCACACCATCAAGTACAGCACCTAAGTACGGATGATTTTGCAAAGATTGAATATGACCGCATGAAGTGGCGATTTGGACAGGCCGGTATTAGAGAATAAAAACTCTAGTCTTTATTAAAAAATCAGGAAGATTTATATGCAAATTGATATTAAAACATCTTCAGTTAAGCCTTTAAGAAATACTTATGCTTATATTGAAAAAAGATTTGGTGATAAACCAGCTTCACGTTATCAAGAAGCGACCTACGATATTCAGGAAGAAATTAATTTTCATTACAAACCTTTATGGCAGCCTGAATTTGATCTTTACGATAAGGGCCGTACTGTAATCCAAATGAAAGATTGGTACGTGCTTAAAGATCCTCGTCAATTTTATTATGGGGCTTATACCCAAACTCGAGCTAAACAACAAGAGATTTTAGAAAGTAATTTTACGCTTGTTGAAAAACACGATTTATTAAGAAATATTTCTGAAGAAATTCTAAACAAAGTAACGAAATTACTACTCCCACTTCGTCATTACGAATGGGGAGCAAATATGAACAACAGTTATATAACTGGTTATGCTTATGGAGCAACGCTTACCAATGCCACCATGTTCGCAACAATGGATCGACTTGGGACGGCTCAGTACTTAACGCGTGTAGGCTTACTTCTCGATAATAATCAAACAACTTTAATCGAGTTGGCTAAGCAAGAATGGTTGGTATCTGATTGCTGGCAACCTCTACGTAAGAATTTAGAAGAGATGTTCATCCTTGAAGACTGGGCCGAATTATTTGTTGCGCAAAATTTGGTTTTTGATGGATATATCTATCCATTTGTTCGCTATTTTATTGAAAATGAACTGCTTGAGAATGGTGCAACAGCATTCGATATGATTACGGTATTTATGTCTGACTGGTTTGATGAAACAACTCCGTGGATAAATTCAGTCTTAAAAAATATTGCTAATGAATCAGAAGAAAATCAGCAACAGCTTAAGACTTGGATTCAGAAATGGCAGGGATTAGCTCATGATTCCGTGAAATCTTTGATTGAAGGATTGAATTTAGAAAGTTTAGAAATCGAAACTTTTGATGAGCTTTTTGAGCAGCGCTTGGTCAAAATTGGTTTAAATCAGGGAGCAATTTAATATGTCAAAACATGTTTTTATTGCATTGCAAGCCAATGACGATACTCGCCCGATTGTTGAGGCAATTGAAAAAGATAATCCCCACGCATCGATTGAATATATGCCTGCACTGGTAAAAATCAATGCTTTGGGTTGCCTAGAAATAAGAAAGGAAACTGTAGAAGAAATCATTGGTAGGGAATGGGATCTTCAGGAAATTCACATTAATTTAATTAGTTTAGGTGGAAGCATAGATGAGACAGAAGATTATTTTAAAGTCGGATGGTTTCAATAATTAATTCAATCAATGGATTATTGATAGATAAGGTCGCATGGAGAGTAAAAATGAATATAAAGTTTAATGCAGATGCAAAGAAAAAATTAAGTTTGAAAGATAAATATGCGGTAATGACTCGAGATCTAGGATGGGATACGAGCTATGTACCTATGGATAAAGTTTATCCTTATGATCAGTTTGAAGGTATTAAAATTCATGACTGGGATAAATGGGAAGATCCATTCCGCTTAACTATGGACTCTTACTGGAAATACCAAGCTGAAAAAGAAAAGAAACTATATGCAATTATTGATGCGTTTTCACAAAATAATGGGCATTTAAATGTATCTGATGGGCGCTACATTAATGCAATTAAATTATTTTTAACTGCAGTTACTCCAATTGAATATGGTGCTCACCGTGGTTTTGCCATGCTTGGACGTCAGTTTAGAGGCGCCGGTACTCGAGTTGCATGTCAAATGCAAGCAATCGATGAATTACGTCATTGTCAAACTCAAGTTCATACTTTAAGCCATTACAATAAATATTTTAATGGTTTTCATTCATGGCCACAAAATTACGATAGAGTTTGGTATCTAGCTGTTCCTAAATCATTTACTAATGATGCAATGTCTGCTGGACCATTTGAGTTCTTGGTGTCGATTTCCTTCTCATTTGAATATGTGCTGACTAACTTGCTATTTATGCCATTTATGTCTGGCGCAGCCTATAACGGTGATATGGCTACAGTAACCTTTGGTTTTTCTGCCCAGTCGGATGAAGCACGTCATATGACACTGGGTCTTGAGGCGATTAAGTTTATTCTTGAACAAGATCCAGATAATGTCCCAATTGTTCAAAAATGGATTGATAAATGGTTCTGGCGCGGTTACCGCTTACTGACCTTGGTTGGTACGATGATGGATTACATGCTGCCGAAGAAAATTATGTCTTGGCGTGAAGGCTGGGAGATTTACTTCGAACAAAATGGTGGAACATTGTTTAGCGATTTAGAGCGATATGGTATTCGTATGCCTAAATACTGGGAAGATACTGTAAAAGAAAAAGAGCATATTACCCATCAGACTTGGGCAGCACTTTATCAATATTGCTGGGCAGCTGGTTTTCATACGTGGTTACCTAAACTAGAAGAGATGGAGTGGTTAGAAAAAGAATATCCTGAAAGCTTTAATGAAATTTATAAACCACGATTTGAAGAATGGAGAGCATTAGAGAAAGAAGGTAAGCGTTGGTATAACACTAGTTTGCCTTGTCTATGCCAGACTTGTCAGTTACCGATGATGTTTACTGAGATTGATAATCCAACAAAACTTCGACTACGTGAATCTGAATTTGAAGGTGAAAATTATCAATTTTGTTCAGATGGCTGTAAAGATATTTTTGATGATGAGCCCCAGAAATATGTGCAAGCTAATATACCTGTTCAGAAAATATTGAAAGGTGAAGGGGGCGGACCTGCACCTGAAGATGTTGTTAAGTGGGCACATTTTAATCCTGACTCAGATACTGGTGGTTATGAGGATTCCATGGATGCGAAAAATTGGACGGCATGGAAGGCTTAAAATAACCTTTTATATCTAAATAGTTAGTAAATTCAAATTTTTATAATAATAACGGTACTAAAGGAAATAGTACCGTTTAGGAGCTTATTATGCCTATCGTAGCCTTGAATGAGAATTACCGCGGTGAAGTTCGTGACAGCGCAGACAAATTTAATGGAAAAAAAGTCATATTTGTAGAGTGGCAGGAGCATCTGAGATTTTGTTCACCTATCGCACTTTTGGTTGATCAAAATATTACGATTAAATCTTTTATTCAGGATGTTTTGGGTTCTAGTTCTTTCGCTAGCCATGCAGATTGGAATGAGATTGACTGGAGTAAAGCTGAGTGGATTTTTAAGCAAAATCGTATTGATTTAAATGAGGAATCGACTTTCGAAAGTGCTGGAATAGGCCATAAAGCATTAATTTCTTTGCGCACACCAGTTTTATTAAATTCGTAAGGAGATCGCTGATGACGTATGAAGTAACAATTGAACCTTTAGGTCAAGTGATCGATGTTGAGGAAGGGCAAAATATTCTAGATGCTGCGCTTCGTGCGGGTATCTGGTTACCTCATGCCTGTTGTCATGGTTTATGTGCTACTTGCAAAGTTCAGGTGCTCGAAGGTGAAGTGGACTTGGGTGAAGCTTCTCCTTTTGCACTCATGGATATGGAGCGTGCAGAAGGTAAGGCATTAGCTTGCTGTGCCATTCCTCAATCTGATCTGACCATTGAAGTAGAAATTGATGAGGATCCAGACGCAAAAATTATTCCTCTACGTGACTTCGAAGCGACTGTCGATTCAATTGTTGAGTTAACACCAACAATTAAAGGCATTTTCTTGAAAGTCGATGAGGGCTTAGAGTTTCAAGCTGGGCAATATATCAATCTGTATATTCCAGGCTTGCCTGAACCACGTGCTTTTTCGATTGCAAGTGCACCTTCGGAAACCCACTTAATTGAACTGAATATTCGTAAAGTGCCGGGTGGAATAGGGACTTCTTGGTTACATGATGACCTGGAAGTGGGCCAGAAACTTAAATTCAGCGGTCCTCTAGGACGCTTCTATACCCGTCATTCTGATCCGAATCCAGTGATTTTTATTGCCGGAGGATCAGGTTTATCTAGCCCTAAATCTATGATTTTAGAGCTGCTTGAAAATGGCGATTCTCGTCAAATTACCTTGTTCCAAGGTGCAAGAAATCGTAGTGAATTGTACTATCAAAACTTATTTGAAGAATTAGCGCAAAAACATCCCCAATTTCGTTATTTCCCAGTCTTGTCTGATGAAGGTGAATCCAGTGATTGGCAAGGCGAACGTGGGTTTGTACATGAAGCCGCTATTCGTATTTATGACAATAATTTTCGTAATCACAAGGCCTACTTATGTGGACCACCTCCGATGATTGAAGCCGCTATTCGAGGATTAATGCGTGGCCGCTTATATGAGCGTGATATTCATATGGAAAAATTCTTAAGCGCAGCAGATGCAGCCAATCAGGCAACACGGAGCCCATTATTTAGAAATATTTGAGAGGTGAGGTTATGCACCAGATTCGATTAACAAATAGTGATGAACAGTTTTACACCAATAGTGGGAATAGCTTACTTGAAGGCATGCAGCGCTTGGCACGAAAAGGAATTCCAATTGGATGTCGGGGCGGTGGCTGTGGCGTATGTCGAGTTCAAGTTTTAAGTGGTAATTATCATAGCAAGAAGATGAGCCGAGAACATGTGAGTGAATGCGAGCAGTCACAAGGCATTGGTTTAGCTTGCCGCTTGTACCCTGAAAGTGATTTAGAAGTAAAAGTATTGGGATTAAAAAACTGCAAAAAAAAATTGCATGTAACTTAAAGGATGAAGTAGAGATGAATAATAAACCAGTTTCACGTCCGGGCCATGTCGCGCTCAGAGTTTTAGATCTAGATGAATCAATTAATCATTATGTCAATGTCATTGGTTTGATTAAAACTGGACAAGATGAACAGGGACGAGTCTATTTAAAAGCTTGGGATGAGCATGACCATCATTGCCTAATACTGCGTGAAGCGGACTCTCCTGGTATGGATTGTATGGCGTTTAAAGTCGTTAGCGAATCCGAGTTAAAACGTCTGGCTCAAGCCTTAGAAGACTATGGGGTTAGTATTGAATGGATTGCCGCCGGAACCAACTTAGCCACCGGTGAGCGTGTACGCTTTACTGCACCCACTGGTCATGTTTTTGAACTATATGCTCATAAAGATTTATATGGGAATGGCATGCCTACTACCAATCCAGGCGTACAAGCGAAGAATTTGAAAGGCGTGCATCCGAGCCGTTTCGATCATTGCGCGTTAATGGGTGAAGGAGTCGAGGCAAGTTACCGTCTATTTAAAGATATTTTAGGTTTTGACTTAGCCGAGCAAGTGCTGGATGGCGAAACCATGATGGCTGCTTTTATGTCATGTAGTAACAAACCTCATGATGTAGCCTTCATCTTTGCGCCAGATAAGGGAAAATTACATCATATGTCATTTTTTGTGGAATCTTGGGCGCAAGTTTTATCTGCTGCAGACACGATTGCCAATCATGATGTTTCTCATGAAATTGGGCCAACACGACATGGTATTACCCGTGGAGAAACATTGTACTTTTTTGACCCATCTGGTAATCGCAATGAAGTGTTTAGTGGCGGCTATATCTGGTATTCGGATCGTCCGACTTTAACATGGACTGCAGATGAACTACCGCGCGCGATTTTCTTTACTGAACGCAAACTCAGTGAAACTTTCTTTAATGTCATGACCTGATTGTCAAAAGAAATAATACAAAATGTGAGAATGAAAAATGAATATTAGTGTAAATCAAGAAATCGTCAATTCAATTAAAACCGGCAATTTCCTCACCAATTATCATGATGTAGGAGAAGGCTTTCCTGTGGTGATGGTGCATGGGTCAGGCCCAGGTGTTACCGCATGGGCAAATTGGCGTTTGGTGATGCCGGAATTAGCAAAAGACCGTCGTGTAATTGCACCAGATATGCTGGGTTTTGGGTATACCGAGCGTCCCGCAGGTGTGGTGTATAGCAAAGAACATTGGGTGCAACAGCTCAAGGATTTATTTGATGCACTGGATGTAAAACAGGCCGATCTGGTAGGGAACTCTTTTGGTGGCAGTATTTCATTAGCTTTTGCGATTGCTTATCCAGAACGAGTACGTCGTCTGGTTCTGATGGGGAGTGTGGGCGTTCCTTTTGAGATCACACCTGGATTGGATAGTGTTTGGGGTTATGAACCTTCATTTGAAAATATGCGAAAGTTGATGGATACCTTTGCCTATAGTAGAGAACTGGTCAATGATGAGCTGGCTGAACTGCGTTATCAAGCCAGTATTCGTCCTGGTTTTCAGGAATCTTTTGCTGCGATGTTCCCAGCACCCCGTCAGCGTTGGGTTGATGCTTTAGTGAGTCCAGAAGAAAAAATTCGTCAATTGCCACATGACACGTTGATTATTCATGGTCGTGAAGACAAGGTGATTCCTTTAGAAACATCGACTAAATTATTTGAACTCATCCAGCATGCTCAGTTACATGTGTTTGGAGAAAGTGGTCACTGGGCACAAATAGAACATAGTGCACGTTTTGCCAAATTACTTAGAGATTTCTTCAACGAATAAGTCTGGATTCTAAAAGCCTGTAGCAAGGTTGCGTACAGGCTAGCAAAAATATTAAGAAGGATTTGAAATGAAAATTAAGACCTTATGCTTAATTTCAGGGGCACTTGCGTGCGTATTTTCCGCAAGTATATATGCAACTGAAAACGGTTCAGACTCTTTTGCCTTAGGTGCAGAAGGACTTTTAGCAGGTGCACTTCCTCCACCTGGTTTATATTTACTGACCTATTACCAAAATTACACGGCATCCAACTTTGTTGGTTCTGATGGTAATACATTAATTCCAGACTTTGATATTGATGCCAAGGCTGTAGTGCCACGTTTAGTCTGGATGACGGAACAGCAGTTACTGGGTGGGCAATTGGGTTTTTATGCAGCCCAGCCTTTAGTTGATTTGCGTTTAAAAATGGCGGGGCAACGCGATCATAACAGTGGATTAGGTGATCTTATTTTTGCACCGATGCTCGGTTGGCATCAGGGCAATCATCATTGGGTTGCTGCGGTAGAAACCATTTTTCCTACCGGAGATTATGATCAAAATGATTTAGCCAATTTAGGCAAAAATTATTATACCTTCAGACCAATTCTTGCTTATACCTTTAGTCAGCCACAAGGTTGGGATATTTCAACCAAAATGTCATATAGCTTCAACACCGAAAATAAAGACACTAACTATCACTCGGGTGAATATTTTGCTGCTGACTATAGCGTGGGCTATAAGCTCAACCCGAATTTAACCCTTGCTGTGCAGGGCTACGCTTTTAAACAAACCCAATCCGATCAAGTTGAAGATATTGATATTGGTTTCCGTGGACAAGCCCTCGCTTATGGGCCAGGTATTCATTATCAAAAAGATGGCTGGGCTTTAGAAGCGAAGTACTTAAAAGAAACTGAAGTAGAGAACCGCCCTAAAGGTGATGCCACCTGGCTTAAATTTGTCTGGTCATTTTAAGGAAATAAGGATTGACAACGATGGATCACAGTTTATCAAAATGGGCAGATCAGCTCTATCAAGCAGAACAGAACCAGCGAGCGATTGCGCCTATTCGCGACCAACTCCCGGGAGGGTCGACTGTAGATACAGCTTACGCCATTCAAAATCTCAATACCGAAAGAGCCGTGAGTCAGGGTCGTCGTTTAGTGGGCCGAAAAATTGGTCTTACCTCAGCCGCAGTTCAGAAACAACTAGGTGTCGACTCGCCTGATTTTGGCATGTTGTTTGAGGATATGTGCTATCAGGATGGAGAGAGTATTACATTTCAACGCTTCATTCAGCCCAAAGTCGAAGCAGAAATTGCCTTAGTACTTAAACATGACTTAGACCAAAAACAGCACTCGATAGAAAATATTATTGCTGCCACAGATTATGCCGTGGCTGCGATTGAGGTGGTGGATAGCCGAATTGAAAACTGGAAAATCTCCCTTTTGGATACGGTGGCAGATAATGCATCGAGTGCGGCTTTAGTTTTGGGTAACCAAAAAGTCTCGGTAGATCAAATTGATTGGGTCAATTGCCGGATGAAAATGACCCATAAAGGCAACATCGTGTCTGAAGGACAAGGCAAAGCCTGTTTGGAAAATCCCCTCAATGCAGCTGTTTGGCTGGCAGATGAAATGGTACGTCGTGGTCGTCCATTACTGGCGGGTGACATCATTTTAACTGGCGCACTTGGCCCCATGGTGGGGGTACATGCAGGCGATGAGTTTGTGGTGGAAATTGACGGTTTTGATCCCGTCACCGCAGTTTTTTCCGCATCAACAGAATAAGGAACAAAAACAATGTCAAAAATTAAATGTGCCATTATTGGCTCGGGCAATATCGGTACCGACCTGATGATTAAAATCATGCGTAATTCCAAATTTCTGGAAATGGGCGCGATGGTGGGTGTAGATCCCAATTCAGATGGCTTGGCCCGTGCTGCACGTTTTGGTTTTGAGACCACTGCAGAAAGTATTGAAGGTTTGTTAAAACTGCCTTCATTTAAAGATATTAAAATCGTGTTTGATGCCACTTCAGCAGGGGCACATGCTCATCACAATCAAGTGTTGCAGCAATATGGCATTCAAGTCATTGACCTGACACCTGCAGCCATTGGTCCTTATGTGGTACCGGTGGTGAATCTGGATGAGCATCTGGATGCCCCGAATATCAATATGGTCACTTGTGGTGGTCAGGCGACCATTCCCATGGTACGTGCCGTGTCCAGAGTGGCAAAAGTGCATTACGCAGAAATTATTGCATCGATTGCGAGTAAGTCTGCCGGTCCGGGCACACGCGCCAATATTGATGAGTTCACCGAAACCACCTCGAAAGCCATTGAAGAAGTCGGCGGGGCGGAAAAAGGCAAAGCCATCATTATCATGAATCCGGCCGAGCCGCCATTGATTATGCGTGACACCGTGTATTGCCTGGCTGAAGCCGGTGCCGATCAGGACGCGATTCGCCAATCAGTCAAAGAAATGGCGGATGCAGTGCATGCTTATGTACCTGGCTATCGTCTGAAACAGGAAGTCCAGTTCGAAGAATTTAATGCAGACCGACCACTGAATATTCCGGGTCTAGGCAAACTGTCAGGCTTAAAAGTCTCTGTATTTCTTGAGGTGGAAGGCGCTGCACATTATCTACCCGCCTATGCAGGTAATCTGGACATTATGACCAGTGCCGCTTTGGCTGCGGCAGAACGCTTTGCCGAAACCCATTTAAGCAATACACAACAAGAAGAAATTGCGTAAGGAGAATTGAAATGTTTGATCAAGAAAGAAAAATCTATGTGTCAGATGTGACCTTGCGTGATGGAATGCATGCCATTCGCCATCAATATTCACTCGATCAGGTGCGTCAGATTGCCCGTGCTCTGGATGAAGCTGGAGTCGACAGTATTGAAGTTGCCCATGGCGATGGTTTGCAAGGCTCAAGCTTTAACTATGGCTTTGGTGCGCATACCGATCTGGAGTGGATTGAAGCAGTTGCTAGCGAAGTCAAACATGCCAAAGTCGCAACTTTGCTGCTTCCCGGTATTGGTACGGTGCATGACCTGAAAGCCGCTTATGATGCTGGTGCACGTGTGGTACGCGTGGCCACCCACTGTACTGAAGCTGATGTATCCAAACAGCATATTGAATATGCTCGATCACTCGGTATGGATACGGTGGGCTTCCTGATGATGAGTCACATGAATACACCGCAAGGTTTGGCCGAGCAGGGCAAGCTGATGGAAAGCTACGGTGCACAGTGCATCTATGTGGTGGATTCGGGTGGCGCGATGAATATGTATGACATCGCAGACCGTTTTAAAGCCATGAAAGATGTGCTCAACCCCGAGACTGAAACCGGTATGCATGCCCATCATAATTTAAGTTTAGGTGTAGCAAATAGCATCGTCGCTTTAGAGCATGGCTGTAACCGTGTTGATGCAAGTTTGACGGGGATGGGGGCAGGAGCAGGTAATGCACCGCTTGAAGTGTTCATTGCTGCAGTTGAACGTATGGGACTTAATCATGGCTGTGATGTTAAACGTTTGATTGATGCCGCTGAAGATATTGTGCGCCCGTTACAGGAACGTCCGGTACGTGTGGATCGTGAAACCTTGGCACTCGGTTATGCAGGGGTGTATTCAAGTTTCCTGCGTCATACTGAAACCGCTGCAGAAAAATATGGGCTTTCCGCCTTCGATATTTTAGTGGAGCTGGGTAAACGCAGAATGGTCGGTGGACAAGAAGACATGATTGTTGATGTAGCACTGAACATGCTGAAATCTCAACAAGCCAATTTTCAAGCTCAATAAGCTCATATTTAAAGTGGGTACATTTTACATAGAGATTCAAGACTTTGGGTCTCTATCACTCGAGCTTTGAGGTGATCATTTGAATCATTAAAGTGCCATGAAGAATAAAGTATCAATGGAATGATGCATTCTGAAAATATAATAAAATAAAAGGGTCAAAAAGATGAAGTTAGTTAGATTTAAAATTGGTCATGAAATTTCATGTGGCTTGGTTCTCGATAACGGGATTGTTGATTTTAATCAAACGGACTTACCCTATAAAGATTTACAGAGCATCATTGAACATGGTGCAGATGCCTTGGAAAAGGTTAAAGCCTATTGTGAGGGAGCTTCTCCTCATTATGCTTTATCAGAAGTGATTTTATTGGCGCCCATCCCTCGACCTGGTAAATTTTTAGCCATTGGGATGAACTATAAAAAGCATGCGGATGAAGCAGATCGCTTAGGCGTTGCCAAAAGTAGCCATCAAACGTGGTTTAATAAACAGATAAGCTGCATCAATGACCCCTTTGGTACGATTGATCCCGGGGTGACCCAACAGTTAGATTATGAGGTCGAACTAGGAGTCGTCATTGGGAAAAAATCAAAGTACCTCACCATAGAAAATGTTGATGATGCTATTTTTGGCTACTTGGTTGTAAATGATGTTTCTGCACGAGACTGGCAATTCCATACACCTACTTTCACGATGGGGAAATCTTTTGATACCCATGGTCCCATTGGTCCATGGATTGTGACTCGAGATGAAATTAAAGATCCTCAAACATTAGCGTTACGCTGTTATGTCAATGGAGAGCTTCGGCAATCGAATAATACATCTGAAATGATTCACAGTATTCATAATCAACTCATCTACTTATCGACAGCATTTACTTTGGAACCAAGCGATATAATTGCAACAGGAACACCTGAAGGCGTGGGTGTTGCGATGCAACCTCAGATATTTTTGCAAGAGGGGGATATTGTAAGGTGTGAAATTGAAAACATCGGTGCAATTGAAAACAAAGTGTCAGTTTAAACCGTGTTTGAAAATGGTTTGGCTTAAACTTTCGCTTGCTGAAATGACAAATTTTTATTCAGCAAGCTATTGAATAGCTAACCATACCAAGAGTACATCGGGGGGAAACCCTTCTATCATGAGCGAGTGACTTGCAAGGTGGTTATTTCGGTATGGTTTCACTGAATATTTTTTTATATTTATAACCGATTTGTGCTCGACTAATGCCGAGTAAACGCGCTGTCGCACATAAATTTCCTTCACAGCGCTCAATAGCGGCTTTCACAACTAGATTTTCTAACTCTTCTAAAGGGACTTTTTTATCTAGAAGCTCAGTAACAAAATCTTCCATTGGTTGTTTAACCGTTTCTGAGATTTTTCCCTCTAGATCCAATACTGCTATATTCTCATCCAGTAAAGTTGTATATGAAGGAGGGAATAGCATGGAGGCATCAATGAAGCTATCCTGCGAAGCTAGAATTATTCCTCTTTCAATGACATTTTCTAATTCTCGAATATTCCCTGGCCAATCATGAGATTGGAGTGCATGTATAGCTTTATCTGTTAAACCTTTAATACGTAAGCCTTCTCGAGCAGAGAATTTATCAATAAAGCACTCAGCCAAAGCTAAAATATCCTCCTTTCTCTCTTTTAATGGCGGAATGGATACTGGGAAAACATTCAACCGGTAATATAAGTCTTTTCGGAAAGTACCTTGAGCGACAGCTTCAGCTAAATCTACATTGGTGGCTGCAATAACCCGGACATTGACTTTACGTGTTTCGGTACTGCCTAGACGATCAATGTCACCTGACTGTAGTGCACGAAGCAATCGGGTTTGAGCTTTAAGGCTTAACTCACCTACTTCATCTAAAAACAAGGTGCCACCATCTGCGCGTTCAAATCGCCCTTCTCTTGACGTTTGTGCTCCCGTATAAGCACCTTTTTCAATGCCAAATAATTCAGATTCAATCAAGTCATTGGGTAGGGCACCACAATTTACCGCCACGAAGGGTTGTTTAGCCCGGGGGCTGGAGTTATGAATGGCATTTGCAAACACATCTTTTCCTACACCTGTTTCTCCTAACAAAAGTACGGTCACAGTACTTGAAGATGCTTTTTTTGCTAGCGACCAAGCTTCTTTAAAACGTGGTGAATTTCCAATGACATCGACTGGTAAAATAGGATGAGGCAATGATTTTCTTAAATCTTCGACCTGATCTTGTAAAATAAAAAGCTGTTCTACGATTGAGTCTGATTGATAATATTTCAGGTCTTCTGCTATATCATCCCATTCTTCAAGTGGCTTGCCTATGAAATGTGGGCCTAAAGGTGTAGTTTCTATCTGCTTATGTAGAATAAAGCGATTCATAATACCGCTTACATATCCAGTTGCATACCCTAGTTCACACCAGGCTACAGGAGAATGGTTAGGACCAAATAATTTTTTATGAAGATAATGGTCAAGAGAGTTTTTCCAAATACCATCGATATAATATTTTCCATTTGGAATATCTATTTGTATATCTTTTAATTCAACTTTTACCATGCCTTCTAATGCATGTAATAAGGTTCCTTTATGGAAAAGCTCTAGATCTGATAAATCCCGATAACTGGCCTTTACAATTTCTGCATCACGTAATCCAGCTGTATAACCAATTCGAGTTAAGACTCCTCGAGTACGTTCGATACCGAGTGTATTGATCAGTTCTTTTCTTAAAGCCATCAACGCTGAAGAATGCATTAAAACCATGCGTTCTTCATCTAACCAAATCTGTCCTGTTTCAAAAGAGAAACGTAGTCTCGATGAAATTTCGGAAATACCTGGTGAACTCTTGTCCCAATCCTTGAGACGAACCGTTTGAGCCATTTGAGTGTTCCTACAACTGATATTTATTATCTGTTCCTTGCATGTATTAGCATACGGGCTAAGAGGTATAAGTCAATTGCATAAAGATTAATATAAAAGGTTGCTCAAATTCCTCAAACTAATTGATAGGGCTTAACATCATCCGGAACAGTATTCACAAACAATTGAATAAAATGAACCGTACCGGGTTTGTCGGAGAGTCAATATTCTGAGAGACTATCCCGATGACAAAATTAAAATATACCCCTGAAATCAGAGAAAGAGCGGTTCAAAAAATTTGAAACCACCATCTTAATGATATACTCTAATTGATATACATTTAGATTGTGTTGTTTATAATGTTGATGCTTCGATTACCTGTAGAATTAGAAAAACAGTTAGATCAACTGGCTGAAAAGAGTCAAAGAACGAAATCATTTTTAGCCAGAGAAGCTATTTCTATGAGTATTGAGAGCTTATCGAAAAAATATATACATGAAAACAAAGGGTTAAGTTACATGAATATTAATCTATATGAAACTCTCGTTAAATTTTTTTCTACACCAGTTAATTTAGAAACTGAATCTAGAAAATCTAAATTTATTATGTTTAGTGAGGACGGAAAATTATTTGTTCACAATAACAAAGATAATATTCGCCCTTTAAGCACTGATGAAGTTGATAATTTTTATAAGATTTTTAAGGAAACTGGAAGTCGATCTCCATCAACCTATACCGATGTAACCTTCAACTCATCATATATTCTTGCTGCACTATCTCATTTAAAAGAACAAGCTATTATTTAAATAGCTTATACAAATAAAAAACCCCGGCATCCTAATCTGCACCCCGAAAGTTGGACACTCTTAGTCTAATTTGAAGGGTGCTTTTTAATGGCTAAATATTCTCAAGAATTTAAATTAAAAGTTGTGGAGCATTAGGTCTTTGTGCTCTTGCATGTCTTATATAGCGCCATCCTGGTGCTTATTTTTTATTATATGGAACTTCCTGTTCCTGACCATTCAATAATATGAAAATTCCAGTATGCCGCATAGCAGCAAAGGGCCGAGATTCACGTAAGCCTAGGCCTACAAAATAGCCTAAATTTTATCTACAGCAATTGGGGATAGTTTCGCAACCTAGATCCGCATGAAATGGAGATTGTCTACTAAATTGATTATTTTTTGATCAATTTTCCTGGCAAAATGTTACAGATCCGCTTAAAAGCTCACCAACTTATTACAAAAGCGGATTTCTACTGGTTTCTTGGTCATTACTGAATTTTTAAGTAATTGATTATTATATTAATATACAAGTGTTGTTATTCCCAAGT
>NZ_BBTF01000065.1:0-16640 GCF_000876115.1 Acinetobacter sp. NBRC 110496 | reverse complement strand
CTTTAATGTTGCCTAATCCTCCTATAAACATTGAAGATTTAGCTGATAAAAAATTATTAGAACCGCTTAAACAGTATTTGAATACTTCACCTGGCATGACAGGGACTACAGATAAATTACCTGCACTTGAAATCTTACTTAAAATGTCGAGTAGCACTCTAGATTAACAGTGTAGAGTTATGGAGATAACACATTATTCCTGGTAAAACCAAAGCCCATCAATTTTGCTGTCAGGATCAATTTTAACCTCGATAAAATGACTGTATTTCATATTTTGAGGGTCATACTCATGACGCGCAAAAAATGCGCCCTGTAAAGCATCACAATGAATACATCCGTTAGAGAGATAGGCTTCACCTCGTGTCTTACTAAAACGTTTTTTGATCGGCCCATATTGATAGGACGTGATGAGCTTGGGGTGATTAAGAATATCGATATGTTCGTGTGAAAGGTCTTCAATATCTAGCCGGTATATTTTGGTAAATCCGTTTGCGTGCGGTATAAAGTAATTCACTTCCATAATGGTATTGGTGGGTTTTTTACACTTCCAACATTGGATTGTATTCATTGCAAATTGAAGTGATCGAGCGGCATTGGGTTTTAATGAGTATTGGACATTGCCAGACATCAAAGCTTTAACAAAATTTATAAACTCAATTTCAACTAAATCAGATTCATCCCAATTGTAAAATGCGCCACTTGTGATGAGTTGATGATGCTCTCGATTGAGCCAAATAGAAAATACAGGCAGTTCATAGCTCTGATAATCTAAAACATCCCATTTATTCTTTGGCGTTGTACGCATAAACCAGACGGTACGAATACCTGAAGCAATATACTTTTCTTGACGGCGCTTGGTTTCTTCAATGCTTTGAGGTGACCACTGAATCTCAATGGCAATTTTTGCCTTATCTTTTTCTGCATAAATATCTGCAATCCATGTTTCACCCGAGGGAGTTTGCCCACGATATTCAGGTGTTACAGTCCATCCATTTTCATGCAAGTATTTTAAGATGAGATATTTACAGAATTGATGCTCACGGCTTTCGCCAGTATGAACACTACACGTACTAGAGGGATGATGTGCAAAATACTGTGTACCAAGCTTGCTCTTTTTGGGTATAGCACGAGTCTCACAGCATGGCATGTGAATACTTAGATTTTTATATTTATCTTTAAGTCTATTCCACTGCTCATCATTGAGCATAAAACTGTAAATTTCTTTACTTTCAATAATACTTAAAAAACCCATAGGCATACGAATTAATATTCTTTTGTACAGTCTATCTCTAGCAAATTGCTTTGTAAATCAGGCACAATGAACACAATAGTTTTCAAGTTCTAATGCTCTAGGGCAAGCGGTATTTTTTCTAATGACAAACAATAATTTTTCACAAGTAGCAGCCTTTATTTGGACAGTAGCTGATTTGCTACGTGGTGATTTCAAACAATCTCAATACGGTCGTGTGATCCTGCCATTTACGCTATTACGCCGTTTAGAGTGTGTATTAGCCCCAAATAAAGCTGATGTGTTGGCAGCTTATGAAAAAGTAAAAACAATGCCACTGCCTGAAGAAGCCAAAGAAAAGATGATTCTTAAGGCGGCATCAGAACAGAAGTTTTTTAATACTTCTGAACTTGATTTAGCAAGCCTTGGGCAAAAAGATATTCGTGCCAACCTCAGCAGTTATATCCAAAGCTTCTCTAAAGATGCCCGTGAAATTTTTGAGCACTTTAAATTTGATGAGTTCATTGGCTTACTCGACGATGCCAACCTCCTGTATAAAGTCGTGCAAAAATTTGGAACGACTGACCTTAGCTATAAAGCCGTATCCAATCATGAAATGGGTTTGGTCTTTGAAGAGTTAATCCGCCGATTTGCAGAAAGCTCGAATGAAACTGCAGGGGAACACTTTACCCCACGTGATATCGTCCGTTTAACCACAGGCTTGGTGTTTGGTGAAGATGATGACCTATTAAACCAAGAAGGCATTATCCGTACTGTGTACGATCCAACAGCAGGTACGGGTGGCTTTTTATCGTCAGGGGCTGAATATGTCCGTGAGCATAACCCTGAAGCAGTCATCAAAGTCTATGGTCAAGAGTTAAACCCAGAGTCATACGCCATCTGTAAAGCCGACATGCTGATTAAAGGTCAGGACGTACAGAACATTAAGCTGGGTAATACACTATCGAATGACCAACTGAGCACAGATAAATTTGACTACATGCTCTCCAATCCACCATTTGGTGTGGATTGGAAGAAGATCGAACAAGACATTAAAGACGAGCATGAGCAAAAAGGCTTTGATGGGCGTTTTGGTGCAGGCTTACCACGTGTGTCAGATGGTTCGCTCTTATTCCTCATGCACTTGATTAGCAAGATGCGTGATAAAGATGACAATGGTCAAGGTAGCCGAATTGGCATCATCTTAAATGGTTCGCCGTTGTTTACGGGGAGTGCAGGCAGTGGTGAAAGTGAAATCCGTCGTTATATTTTAGAAGCGGATTTGTTAGAGTCAATTGTCGCGCTTCCTACCGATATGTTCTATAACACGGGCATTGCCACCTATGTATGGGTGCTTACCAATAAGAAAGATACTGAACGTAAAGGCAAGGTGCATTTAATTAATGGCGCGAACCTGAGTACCAAGATGCGTAAGTCTTTAGGCTCGAAGCGTAATTATTTAACCGATGCTGAAATTGCCACGATTACTAAAAACTACGGCGCATTTGAGGCTGTGGATACGCTGACCCTTGATGGTGAAAGCGATCAGCAAAAGCCATTTGCCAGCAAGATTTTTAATTCTTATGAGTTTGGCTACCGCCGTGTCACCATTGAGCGTCCGTTACGTTTATCGGCACAGTTGTCAGATGAACGCATTGAAAGCCTACGTTTTGCGCCTAAGCCGTTTAATGCAGTCATGCAGACCTTGTATAGCCAATATAGTGAAACGTGGTCAGATGAGAGCTACGGCGATTTAACTGAGTATGAAGCGGAAATCCGTGTGCTGATTAAAGCTGAATTTAGTGAGCTCAAAGAAAAAGACATTAAAACTGTACTTGAGCAAAAAATTTGGTTAGAGCAACGTGCCTTGCTTACGAAAGCCAAGAGCCTACAAACCAAGATTGGCACGGCGCAATTTGACGACTTTAATGCCTTTGATGATGTACTCAAAACAGCCTTAAAAGATGCCTCAGTCAAGCTAGAAACCAAAGAGAAAAAGCAGTTCCTAGATGCGATCACTTGGAAAAATGCCGAAGCTGAACCTGTCATCAATAAGATTGTAAAAACGAAAGCCAATCCTTTATATGGTCAGTTTGAGTACGGCGGTAAAGTGGTTGAGTTTGTGCAGGATGGTGATTTACGTGATGCCGAGAACATTGCCTTAAATCCAGACATAAGCACGACAGATTTAATTGAGTCTTACTTTAAGCGTGAGGTTCAACCGCATGTAGCGGATGCGTGGATCAATGCCGATAAGCGTGATGGACAAGATGGTGAAATTGGCATAGTGGGTTATGAGATTCCGTTTAACCGTCATTTTTATGTGTATGAACCGCCACGTGATTTAGCCGAGATTGATGCGGATTTGGATGCGGTGAGCCGTGAGATTATGCAGCTTCTTCAAGAGGTGCATTCGTAATGGTGAATGCAGTGGCAAAGTATCAGGAATATGCTGAATATAAAGATTCAGGGGTGGAGTGGTTAGGGGAAATCCCAAGTCATTGGATTGGTACACAAGTTAAATATGGTTATCAAGTGACTTTAGGAAAGATGCTACAAAGCAGTCCTAAATCATTTCAAGATGAATTAAAGCCATATTTAAAAGCACAAAATATTCAGCCCAAAGGTATTAGCCTTAATCAAGTAGAAGAAATGTGGTTTTCACCTGATGAGTGTAAAAAGCTTCTATTGAAAAAAGGTGATGTATTAGTCAGCGAAGGTGGGGATGTAGGTCGATCTGCTATTTGGAATGCTGAGATTGAAGAATGTTATATTCAAAATGCTATTAACAGAGTTCGACCTAAAAATACTCATAATGCAAAGTTCTTCTTGTATTGGATGTTATTTTTAAAATCGACTGATTTTATTAATATTATTTGCAACAAGGCAACGATTGCGCACTATACGGCAGAAAAGTTAGAAGCATCACCTTTAGTTTTACCGACATCTGATGAACAGGTTCAAATCGCCAACTTCCTCGACTATGAAACAGCAAAAATTGACAGCTTGATTGAAAAGCAACAAAAGCTGATTGAGCTGCTTAAAGAAAAACGCCAAGCGGTGATTAGTCATGCGGTGACTAAAGGTTTAAATCCTGATGTGCCAATGAAAGATTCAGGTGTGGAATGGTTAGGTCAAGTACCTGAGCATTGGACAGTGAAAAGCTATCGTCACGCATCTAAAATTTATCGAGGTAAATTTGGTCATAGACCTCGCAATGACCCTGCATTTTATGATGGTGCTTATCCGTTTATTCAAACGGGTGATGTTGCTAGAGCAGGGAAATACATAACTAGCTACTCTCAAACTTTAAATGAAAAAGGCAAAGAAGTTAGCCAGTTATTCCCCAAAGGCACATTGATGATGGCAATTGCCGCTAATATTGGTGATCTAGCTATTTTAGGCTTTGAAGCATATGCACCTGATAGTGTTGTAGGCTTTAAACCGAATGAAGACATCGATTTAGAGTTTTTAAGATATAGCTTTATGGCGGCTTTACCTGCATTAGAACAAACATCAACACAAAGTACACAAGCAAATTTGAACGTTGAACGAATTGGTGCTGTGCATGGTGTCTTTCCATTAGCTGATGAGCAAAAACGAATAGCTAATTATTTAGATGAGATGCTAAATAAATATGATGTTATTGAAAAAGAGATGAATAAGGCGATTAACCTTTTGCAAGAACGCCGTACAGCTCTCATTTCATCTGCTGTGACAGGCAAAATTGACGTTCGCCATTGGCAAAGTCCACAACAGGATTTAGCGGTATGATGAATCTGAGCGTAAAGTGCCTGCAACCCATTGTAACGATCGTGGCTACAAAAAGTCATTGCAATACGGCGCAATATATCGCACTATACGCTCAACAACACCCGACAAGGCTAGGCAAGAAATTGCTCCTCAAACTGTCGGGTTACTTGTTTCTAAAGCCCTTAAAATATAAAAACAGGGGCACAGCATGAAAACATTTAACAAACCTACCAAAACCTTTGCCGAACAAATCCAACTGCTCAAAGCCCGTGGTATGCAGTTTCAAGATGAGCAACAGGCACAATTTTACCTACAACAAATCAACTACTATCGCTTAGGTGCATATTGGCTACCTTTTGAAGAAAGTCATTCACCGCATTGCTTTAAACCCAATACCCAGTTTGAACAAGTCTTAGAACTGTATATCTTTGACCGTGAATTACGCCTACTGATATTAGATGCCATCGAACGCCTAGAAGTTGCGGTACGCACACGCTTTGCTTATGAATTGGCGCATCGTCATGGCTGTCATGCCTATTTAGAAAGTCAATATTTTAAGCCTGTGATGCAATGGCATAGATTATTAATCTCATTAGATAATGAGATTAAGCGTGCGGATGAAGTGTTTATCGAACACTATAAACGTACCTATGATGAGCCAGAGTTACCGCCAATTTGGGCAACCTGTGAAGTCATGAGCTTTGGACAACTGTCCAAGTGGTATCAATTACTTGCACCAAAGAAAACCCGTGCAGAGATTTCACAGCATTTTGAGTGCGATGAAAAACAGTTTGAAGGATTGTTACAGCACTTTGTCTATTTAAGAAATACCTGTGCGCATCATTCACGCTTGTGGAATCGTAAGTTCACTAAAACCATTGCCAAACCACGGAATAAGCCTTTTGGATTGGCACAACAATGCAACTTTGATCCAATCAATTCAGCAGACCGTAAGATCTATAATAGCTTGGTGTTTTTATTGCATTTTATGGATAAGATCGCACCACAGCATACATGGCGTAAACGACTGATTGAGCTACTGACGGCGCATCCACATATTTCAAAAACATGGATGGGCTTTCCTAACGATTGGCAAAGCTATCCAATTTGGCACATCGATTAAATAGATAGACTTAAAGATAAAGAAAATTCGAGTTTGAGGGGACGAGGGAAATATGAGAACGGATGTAACGTTAGAAACTGAATTTCAACAAAACATCATTGCCCAAATGCAGGCGCAGGGTTGGAAATTGGGTTCAGGCAAAGACTATCACCGTGAACATGCCTTGTATGAAGCAGACCTCTTGGCATTTGTTCAAAGTACCCAAGAAACACAGTGGAATAAGTTTAAAGGCATCTTCCCCAATGACACTGAACGCCATTTTTTAGAGGCTGTATTGGCGCAACTGAAAAAAGCCGATATTAACGCCACCGATGCCGATTCACGCCGTTTTGGTACATTGGGCGTATTGCGTCATGGACTACGCACGCGTGGTTGTCGTTTTTCATTTTGCCAGTTTAAACCTGAACATGGCTTAAACCCTGAACTGAATGAAAACTATAAAAAGAATATTTTCCGCCTTGTGCCAGAATTAGTATATAGCCCATACGCCAATAAACAAGAACTCGAGAGCACAGGCAAACAAGCCAAAAAATGGCGCATTGACTTAGTATTGTTTATTAATGGCTTTCCTGTAGTCACGATGGAGCTTAAGTCAGAGTTTAAACAAGCGGTACAACAGGCAATGAGCCAATACCGTAAAACTCGATTAGCCAAAGACCCTGAAACCAATAAACCTGAACCCTTGCTGACTTTCAAACGTGGTGCATTGGTACATTTCGCCGTGAGTCAGTTTGAAGTTTATATGACCACGCATTTACAGGGTGACAGTACTTACTTCCTGCCATTTAACAAAGGCACAAAGGAACAAGGTGCAGGCAATGATGTACCTGAAGATGTCAATCAATATGCAACTCAGTACCTGTGGAATGAAGTTTTAAGCCCTGACCATTTACTCAATATCATTGGTAACTTTATCCATCTACAAATTGATGAAAAAGAAGATTGGGAAGGCAAGAAGTTTAAGAAAGAAAGTCTGATTTTCCCACGTTATCACCAGTGGAATGTCGTCACCAAGCTCATTGATGCCGCCGTAGAGGAAGGCACAGGACAAAAGTACCTGATTCAGCATAGTGCAGGTTCGGGTAAATCCAACTCGATTGCATGGACGGCGCATCAGCTTTCGACCCTATACGATCACAACAATAAAAAAATGTTTGATTCGGTGATTGTGGTGACGGATCGAACTATCTTAGATGCACAGCTTCAAGATACGATTTATCAGTTTGAACATGCCGATGGTGTGGTTGGACGGATTAACAATAAAGAAGGCGAAGGCTCAAAATCAGAGAAATTGGCAAAAGCCTTGGAAATGGCGCAGCCGATTATTATTGTCACTATTCAGACTTTCCCATTTGTCCTGCGTGCCATTGAAAACAGTGCCAATCTGAAACAGCGCAAATATGCTGTGATTGCTGATGAAGCACATTCATCGCAAAGTGGCTCTACTGCAAGACAATTAAAAGAAACCTTGATGTTAGAAGAGCGTCAAGATGAGGATGAATTGTCTTATGAGGATATCTTAGATGCGGTGATGGCATCACGTAAGGGCAGTGAGAATTTAAGCTTCTATGCGTTTACCGCAACGCCGAAAGATAAAACCTTGCAATTGTTCGGGCGTGTGCCTGATCCAAGCATGCCACCATCGAAGACCAATAAGCCTGAGGCCTATCATGTCTATTCAATGCGTCAGGCGATTGAAGAAGGCTTTATTTTGGATGTACTGAAAAACTATACCAACTATAAAGTGATCTATAAGCTCAAACAGAAAATCGAAGAAAAAGACGATACTGTCGATGCCAAGAAAGCCAAGATCAAGCTGAATCAATGGGTACGCTTGCACGATCATAATATCTCGCAAAAGGTACGCATCATCATTGAGCACTTTAAAGCCAATGTCATGGGCTTACTCGGTGGTCAAGCTAAGGCTATGGTCGTCACTAGTTCACGTAAAGAAGCTGTGCGCTATAAACAAGCCTTTGATAAATACGTGGCAGAACAGAAGTACGCCAATATCCAAGCGATGGTGGCATTCTCGGGTGAAGTTGAGTTTAACGACAATGACACTGATAGCAGTCATTTAATCGGTCAGAAGTTCACTGAAAGCAATATGAATCCAAACCTCAAAGGGCGTGAAATGCGTAAAGCCTTTGACAGTGATGATTACCAAGTGATGATTGTGGCGAATAAATACCAGACGGGCTTTGACCAACCGAAACTGTGTGCCATGTACGTGGATAAAAAGCTCGGTGGTGTGGAATGCGTACAAACGCTATCCCGCTTAAACCGTACTTATCCTGCTAAGGCGGAATCAGGCACATTTGTCTTAGATTTCTTTAACGAGCCACAAGATATCTTAGATGCCTTCCAACCGTATTATCAAACGGCTGAACTGGCAGATGTATCGAATCCTGACCAAGTCTATGACTTATCTGAAAAGCTGAAATCGGCAGGGATATTTACATGGAATGAAGTAGAGCAGTTTGTTGAGGCATTCTATGCCAAAAACAAATCACCTGCCGCCGTGGCGAATATCTGTAAGCCTGCGATGCAACGTTGGCAACAGCGTTATAACAGCGCCGTATCAGACTATGAAGTCACTAAACAGCGTTTAGAGATTACTCAGCGTACCAATGAGCCTGTATTGATTGCCAATGCTGAAAAGGAATTTGCTGAAGCCAAGAAAGAACGTGAAGCATTAGAAATCTTTAAAAAGGATTTGGGTAGTTTTACCCGTTTCTATGAGTTTATTTCTCAGATCGTTGCATTTGATGATAAAGAGCTAGAAAAACTCAGTCTATTCGCACGTAACCTAAGACCATTGTTACGTGAGCAAATCACCCAAGATGATGATGTGGACTTAAGTAATGTCACGATGACGCATTATCGTCTGTCAAAACTCCGTCAGCAAGATATTCAGCTACAAGCCAATAGTACCGAGCATCAGATTGAACCAGGGAATGATATTGGTTCAGCAAAGGCAAAAGATAAGAAAGAGGATTTCTTGTCTGTGATTTTAAGTCGTGTGAATGAATTATTTATCACAGATAACCTGACCGATAAGGACATGATTAACTACGTGCATACCGTGGTTGATAAGATGTCTGAAAACACACGTATTGAAAAGCAGATCCGTAATAATACACGTGAACAAGCGATGCTAGGTGAGTTTGATACGGCGCTATATGATGCTGTGTTAGAAAGCCATGAAGCCAATACAGAGCAAACCACACAGTTACTCAGTGATCCTGCCAAGATGAAGCAGTTTGCGCATATTGTTTATGATGTGTTTGTGAGTCAGCAGAATAAATCGGCTTGAGAAAAAATACTGAATATTGGAAATTATAATGAATTTTTGGCATATGCAGTTACATCCAAATGACCCCGTATTTTTCGATACGGAGCGTGTCAAAAGACTTTTAAGAGAAAAAGGGGTAATTGGTTTTGGAGAATGGGAGAAAGGGGAAAACCTAATTCCGCAATTCAAAGACAAGATGAAAATTGGAGACATAATTGCAATTAAGAAAGGTGGAACGCCTATAGCACTGGTTAAAGTTATAGGAGAATATTTTTTATGTGATGAAATAGATCATGAACTAGACTGGTTTGAACATAGGAGAAAAGTTGAAGTTCTTGATTTTTATAAAAGTGATTATAAGTTTTATATTGATCAACCTCGAAGGACTTTATCAATATGCAAGAACTTAAAAACAGCAACGAGTAAAACAATTATTGAGTGGTATGAAAAGGCTATGGGGTTAGAAAATATTAATATTGCATTGTCATTATTGAATTTTAAAAATCAAATTATTTTACAGGGACCTCCTGGTACTGGCAAAACTCGCTTGGCTAAATTGATTGCTGAAAAGCTAATTCAACCATCAGTCATTGGTAGTCCAGAAGAAATTATTGATAAACAACTAAAAGAATTTGATGCATCAAGTAGTCAGTTGTTAGCAATGAGAGAACAGCACCGAGGTATTCTTGCTGAATTTTTAGATCATTTTCCTAAAGAAGCACTAAGCCAATTGTCATTAGATCAATATTGTACTGGAACAGGAGAACGTAATAATTTCTGTTGGTGGATTGAAAGAGGGCTTCAACCATTAGGATATTATTTCCCAGGCTCATCACGTACTTACCAAATATATTGGAAAAAGAGCACACAAGAATATAGTAAGCATGGTTTTATTAAAGATTACACTGATGATGACGCTGCTATGAAAGAAGTAGCGCAAAAAATTAGTAATTTGGTAAATCAAAAGAACCTTAAGGAAGCAGCGAAATATTTTGGTGATAGCTTCATGTTAAAAATTTTAAATACATACTATCCAACAGAATATTTTCCTATAAATAGTGAAAAAATGATTAATCATGCTTTGAAAATTTTCAAAGTTGATTATTCGGCTTTAAATTTATTTGAGAAAAATAAAAGGCTTTATGAAATTTATATAAATAAAAAAGAAAAATTTAAGTTGGATATGACGCCATTTGAATTTTCAAACTTACTATCTTCTACATTTAATTTAAAAGAAGGTAAAGATATTACTGAAAGAAATGAAGTGATAAGTCAGGGAGAATATCAGATAGTGCAATTTCACCCAGCGTATTCTTATGAAGATTTTGTAAGAGGGATTGTTGCAGAAACTGATGATAATGGAAATATATCCTATAAAGTTGAGAATAAAGTATTAGCGAAATTTGCAAAAAAAGCTCAAGACAATCCCAATGGAAAATATGTCTTAATTATTGATGAGATCAATAGAGCAAATTTACCTTCAGTGCTTGGAGAGCTGATATACGCTTTAGAATATAGGGGCGAAGCGGTAACAACAATGTATGAATTTGAAGGGGAAAGACAAATAGTCTTGCCAAAGAATTTATATATTATTGGTACTATGAATACGGCTGACCGCTCGGTAGGTCATATTGATTATGCAATAAGAAGACGCTTTGCATTTGTGAGTGTACTGCCTGATGAAAAAATTATTGAAAACGAACAAGCTCTAAATATTTTTAAAGAAGTGGTTAGCTTGTTCGAAGAACACTTGTCAGCTGACTTTCAAAAAGAAGATGTCATGATTGGGCATAGTTACTTCCTTGTTAAGGATGAAGCTGCATTAGCAATTAAATTAGAATATGAAATTAAACCAATTTTAAAAGAGTACCTCAAAGATGGGATTTTAACTGAATCTGCCTCTACAAGTATTGAAAACTTAAAGGTTTAACGTGAAGCCATTTATCACATATGAACATCTATCTTTTGATGATGCAGTGGATAACTTTTCAGATGCACAAGAAATTTTTTTCTGTAATGATAAAGAAAAAAAGTGTATTGAGTATAAGTCTAGTCAAGGTAAGACTACGTTATATACTAATTATTATATAGGCGTTGATTGGCTTAAAAAAAATGAATCTGCTATTTATGTTGCTCCAAAGTTAAACGAAGAAACAAAAGAAACTAACTACTTCCAAATGTTATTCTCGTGTATGAAGCATTCCGAGATAGCAGAGCATTCGCAGGGCTTGTACGAAATTAAGTTTGATGAACCATATATTGAGATCGATCAAAAGCAAGATTTAATTACGCCTCTCCTAATAATCCGCTATTTACAAGTTCTAAAGTCATTAGTGAGAAAGGGTCTCAAGAAGTCATATTATCGTGTAGAACAGAATTTAAGTTCTAAGATTAAGGGTAAGGTGGAGATATCAAAGACGTTAAAACATAATATTTTAAGGAATAGACCGAGCAAGACTATATGTAATTTTGAGGTGTATGGTGTAGATGGTATTGAGAATAAAATTTTAAAGACTGCTTTAAAATTCGTGGAACGATATTTGAATAACTACAGACAGTTTTCTCAAAATTTTTTACCTTTTTTAAATTTCTGTAAGCCAGCTTTTCACGAGGTAGATGATTCAAATTTTGATTTGAATATGCTTAAGAAAACAAAGGTAAATGCTTTTTATAAGGAGTATAAAGATGCACTCGATTTAGCAAAAATGATCATAAGAAGGTTTGGTTATAACATAAAACAGATTGATGAAAAGGTCATTCATGTTCCACCTTTTTGGATTGATATGCCTAAGCTATTTGAATTGTATGTATTGGGATTATTAAAAGAGCGGTTCGGTAGCCAAATTCAATTCCAAGCGAAGGGAAATTATGGTGAGCCCGATTTTCTTTTAGTGAATCAATCTGAAAAGATGGTGATCGATACGAAATATAAAAAAATTTACCAAAATAATGATCAACGTAATGATCGTTATAATTCTGATGACATTCGCCAGATAGCGGGTTATGCACGTGATAAAAAGATATTGCAATGTCTTGGTTATAGTGATGATGAAATGCAGAATATAGTTGTAGATTGTCTAATTATTTATCCAGATCAAAATTTTGGTGAAAATTTACCTGAATATTTAAAAGATAGTCCAATAGATCAATTTACTAAATTCTATAAAGCTCCTGTGAAGCTACCTACAATATAAATGCTTATTGATATGAGTTTAGGAGCTGCCTTATGGAGGGAAGATCCGATTGTTAATTAGCTTAATAATGTTTCACTGAAGATTTAGATTAAGAATTAGTCAATATTAATAATCGAGTAGAAATACACAGGAAAAATTTAATGATATGAACAAAGTACTATCATTGTTGCTGCTATTCAATATTTTTAACCTCCCATATATTGCGATCTATTGTGTTTAGGTATTGTTCAAATCTATCTTTGTGTATTGCTATACAAAGTAGTTGAGTTGCTCGTGAAAAACCGACATATGCCATTTTTGTTGATTGTTTTGCTCTTTCTGTTGTTAGATTAAAGGAATTTCCTAAAAATTGATTTGCAAGTCTTTGGGACTCATAAGATTTAGCATTATTACCTTTTCCATCTTCATAATAATATGATTCTAAATATAATGTAGCATCATGAGTCTGCCCTTTGACTGAATGAACACTAGTAATATCTATTTTTAGAGTATTTTCTTCAATCATATTTGAAGTAGAAGGATTATTTTGATGATTTGGGTTAATGCTAGTTTTATCAGTATTGATAAAATCACTGCACTTTGAAGAAAGCCTATGATTTTCTTTAAAATATGAAATGAATGTCGGGATATATGCTTTTAAGTCTGATAAAGCTTGATCTTTTTCATTTTTAATTATTTTTAAAGAAAATTGATATATTTTTAAATTTAGATTTTCATGATTTTCTGGTGAATTTTCTTTTAAATAACTAAGTAAGTTTTTAATGGTGTATAAACGATTTTCATTATTTGCAATTTTTTCTATTCTTATTATTTTTATTAAAGCATGAAAAATATTTTTTCTAATTGCAGATAATGTAGTGGATTTTTTATCATAAAAATAAATATAGCTTTTTAAGCATTTATATTCTTCTTTTATTTTTTGCTCATTTTTTTTAAAAATTGGGTGATAATCCTCTAGTCTAACTTTTTTGGGATTATTACGACTTTTTTCATCATCTTTCCAATCAGTATTCCAACTTATGACTTTTATTTGTGGTGGTTTGTCTTGATGAGTATTCAGTTCACCAGAATTTATATGTTGTTGTACAAGTTCAGAAAAGTGTGAGATTACGCTTTGAATAGATGAGTCTGAAAATAATAAAATATGTGGTTTAAGCTGACATTCACTCATGCCTTGAATATCTGTACAATATTCGGGATACAGAGCAAAATTTTTAACAATATTTGCGATTGGTTTACTTAAACGTTGGCTATTTGAAAGGTGAAGAACATTGTCTCTATCTTGCCAAATTGATTCAGCTTTTATTGAATTATAAATAGATTGATTTTTGTCTCCAATTCTTTGAATTATAGTATTTGTATCATTATTTTCTGTAAATATCTTTTCAACAAGCTCATATTGGTGAGTATCCATATCTTGCATTTCATCAATAAATACGTATTTAAATCTTTTATTAATAATTTTGTGGATAATTGGATAATTGTTTAGATATTTTTGTGCTAAAGCATAGCAATCACCAAAGCTAAGAATGCCAGTTTTTAGTAAATTGATTTTTATAGTTGCTAATTCTTTATATGTATTTGTATGACTACCAATATTAGGAATAGTTACTTCGTTATTACTCCAGAAATGTTGAAAAATTTCTTTATTACTTATAAATGAATTGCTTAATATATCAATATAATTTATTCCGCGTTTTGAAAGAGCTATTTTTGTATTGTATGAAAGAGCAAATTCTATTTGTTCTGCATATATTTCATTATCAATACGTAGCGGTTTTTTCTTAAGTTTAAAAAGATAATAAGGGATAGCTAAAAACTCATTTACGAAACTTTGTATCGTTCCAATAAAATGAGGATAACGAAAAAGTTTTGGGCAGTATTGATGAATTCTTTCTTTAATTTCATCCATTGCTGCATTGGTATGAGATAAAACTAAAATTCCTGAACCATCAGAAAGAGGGAGTTTAGTTTCTAAAATTAATAGTTTTGCCAAAAGAGCTGTTGTTTTTCCACTGCCGGGAACTGCTTGTAAATCTATCGTAGATAAATTACGGATAAAGTTACGTCGTTCATCATCAAAAGTTTTACCTTGAGGCAATAAAATATTTTCAGCGTATCGTATATCTTCATCTGTGATTTCAATTGCTTGTGACATATCGAATTGCCTCGATTAGATAATAAGCACTGTCTGTTGAATGAGCTTCATGTAATTTTAATGTGCGAAGCATTGGTTCTTTAGCCATTTCTTCATCCAAATGATGAGCTACTTTATAGGCAATTTTTGTTTTCTTAAGTCCTTGATTGAATAATTGTTTTGCAAGTTCTAATTCAAAATCATTTTCATCAGCAAAAATTTGAGGGTGGATAGATTTTGCACATAATTGAAATATTGAAGTTAATTTTGGGGATTGAAAAAAGCAATATTCTAGAGTCCATTGAGGAGCAGGATAGTATTTAAGATTACAAGTTGATTTAGCTTTAATTTCAGCTATTTTTTGTGTGATTTCTACGGTATTGTCTTTTTTAACATAACTAGTGACCTCTTTACCCTCAATTTTTTCAGTTAATTTTTCATAAGTGCGGATATCAGTATCAGTGATGATTACCACAGGAATAGTCATATATGGAGGATTTTTCCTAAGGAAAATATTGGCATAATGCTGGAAACCAATCCCGCCAATATTAACCACAGAAATACCTTTTGCTGTTAAATCTATTCCGATGGCTTTTGCTAAACTAGGAATTAGAATTTCTTCTGCCCATCCTTCTACAAGAATTACTCCTTTAGCAAAAAATAGATTTGATTTTGTTGTATCGAGAAATTTTTCCAAGAATACATAATCTTCTTCATCTAACTTTGTATATTCTTTTCCTAAAGGAAAGGCATTGCCTTTGTTGCATATGATTAAATTTTCTAATCTGACCTTTGATGCTAAATTGGGACTATGTGTTGAAAGAATGAGTTGAATTTGTTCTTGCCTTTGTAAGGCTTTAATGACTTGCATCTGAGCTTGCGGGTGTAGGTGAGCCTCTAACTCTTCAATTAATCCTAAACGTAATCCATGCCAGTCTTCTTTATTTAAGTGGAGCAATTCTGCTGCCATAAAAAGACGATTTAATGTACCTAAGCCTACATTTCTTTGTGATTCTAAAAAAAGAGAAAATTTTTCTAAAATGCTTTTTAATTCTGTTGATGAAACATTAAATTCTGTAGAAATACCTTCAGCATAAAAATCTTTAATGTAGCCATCTATCTTATCTTTAATTGTCTTCCCATCTTCGTAAATTTTTTTTGCAGTATTACCCTCCTTATCAATAAAACTTATTTCTTCACCTTTAAAATATTTCTGCAAATTCATATTAAGACCTTCAAACATATGAACAAGTTCATGATTTTGATCTTTATTTTTAAAAGTAGGATCACCCAATAGAATTTGAGAAAGCCGAGAATTTCGTTTTGAGACCAACTCATTTTCAGCATCTCTTAAAGGTCTTAAATATGTTGTTTTAAGATATTCTTTAGCTTCTGCAGTTAACACATAACCCTCTAAGTCAGCGCCTGCTTTAACATCTGATGGATTAATTCGTTTATCAGTACGAGTAACATCGTAGTTTAATTTTAAAAATGTTTGGGCATCAGCTCCAGTACCTTTCCAGCCTAACCATTCTGTAAAATTTTTAGCTTCATCATCAGTTAAATCATAAAATTCAAGCTCAATTCTAAATCGTGTAGCACCGTCAAAAAAGTCTTTATCTTCTACCTTGATGTAATCGTAACTATGCGTTTTTAAAACTAATTTAATGGCATCTATGATTGCTGTTTTCCCCGAATCATTTTCACCAATTAGCACATTAAGACCTTTGGTAAAATTAAGGTTTAAATTAGGTTTAGTTAGATCAAAAGTACTTCCAACTTCTCCGTATTTTCTAAAATTCCAAAGTTTTATATTTGATAAGTACATAAGTTGTGTTATTTGAAGTAAATTTTTGTATATATTATTTATATCATAAATTCTTGATAGAAATAATATAGGACTTACGCAC
>NZ_BBTF01000066.1:0-16577 GCF_000876115.1 Acinetobacter sp. NBRC 110496 | reverse complement strand
AAAATTCAATATTAGATCTGCAGAGAAAAACTTATCAAACTAAGTATTGGCTAGTCTTTTTCTTCGAAAAACTTATCAAACGAAGTATTAAGTTAATCTTTTTCTTCAACTTCTTCCTTAAACTCAAACAAATCATTCATCGTACAGTTAAAGTACTTACACAACTTATCGGCGACTGGTAATTCAATACGTACAGCACGGTCATAATACATACTTGTGAGCGTGTTGCGATTGATACCTGTTGCATGCACCACTTCACTTAATTTTAAAATTTTTCTATCGCCCATGAGGCTAGATAACTTACAAGTAATCATATTTAAATTAATTTACAAAAAATAACTTGCTGTGGGTTATTTAAAGTTGTTGACTGAGTAATACTTTGCTAAAATTAACCTACAGCAGGTTATTACAACTTATAGAAAGTATATTTTATCCATTTCAACTAAATTATAACTTTTTAAATATAAGGATTGAACCTGCATTAGATTATTTTGTGGAGATGACCGCCGTGTTACCAAATGAGTTATTGATCAGCCAGCAAGCTCGTGACTTAGGAAATCAATTAATTAAAGAAATGAACATCAATAGAAGTTATGGAATGGCTAATTTTCTTGGAGTAAATACTTGCTATGATAATCATCAGGCTGTACTTATTTGGACATTTCAACTGCTTGAAAGGGAACCTGCCTTAAATGAATTAGCAGAAATTAAAAAATATTTTCTTTTAATCTTTCCAGATAGTGTTTATCAATTAGCCTAAGTTGTTTTTAAAATTAATTTATTAAATAAAAAGCACTAAATCAAAGAAAGCTTTATTTAAAAATACCTATTAATTCAAAAACATACCATTTACTGAATATATGAAGCATAGGTTCCTGCTCTATCACTCACTCGTACTAAAATTACATCGCTCTTTTTACTGATACTAAACAATTTATGTCCACGCCACGTTCTGCGGCTTCGAGGGCTAGTTTTTGTTGAACCACTGAGAACAAGGACAACAAACTGCCTACTATATTTTCCCGGAGAGTGGTGTAGGAACTTTTTCATTATTGCTAATCATATCAGCGACAACATCAGCAACGAGCTCCTCTATTCCTGAGAATGCTTTAGACTGATCCGCATCAAGCCAAGACAATGATGGAAACTCAGCACACAACCCAACATACTCATTATATTCTGCTGACCATGTAACACGGCAAGTATATTGTTTACTATCCATTTGAAACCCCATAATGTTTTAAGTCTATGTATAAAAGTACGATTTTCACTTAGCAGTACTTAAATAATCACCCCACCACTGCATCATTTCAGTCCGCTGGGCTAAATAGTCAGCGTGATTATAGCTGGCACGGGTACGGTTCTTATCAATATGTGAAAGTTGTGCCTCAATCCAGTTATCCTGGAACAAACCTGAGTCATTCAAAATGGTACTAAAAGTGGAACGTAGTCCATGAGAGGATAATTGATGTTTTCCATAGCCCATCTTACGTATAGCCATATTTAATGTATTAAAATGAATCGGTTGATTATGTTTCCGTGGGCTAGCAAAAATGTACTTTTCACCGTATGACCATTGCATGACGTCTTTTAAAATATCTAAAGCCTGATCTGAAAGTGGAACTAAGAAGTCGGGAATCTCATGGCCTAATATGACTTTTCGTCGAAACTGTTTAATATGCAAGGCAGGTATTTTCCAGATTTTTTCATTTAAATCAAAATGATGAGGCTCAGCCAATAACAATTCAGCCCCTCGCACGCCAGTATGTAATTTGAACAGCAGTGCTTTTTTAATAATCGGATGGGCATCCAATTTTAATAAATTTTTCTTAAAATCTGATATATCCTCCGCTTTCAAATACGGATAATTCTTCTTGATTTTACTGTTAATGGCGATTTTATTTAAACCATGCGCGATGTTGAATTCACAATAACCCATCGCTACAGCGTAGTCATAAATTTGGTTCAAATAACTACAAGCTTTCTTGACAGGTTCTTTTACTTGGCGTCCCTCTATTTTTTTGATTACTGAAACCAGGTCATAACGCTTGATGTTTTGAAAAGGTAAATCCTGAAGGTCTGGATAAATATCTTGCTGTAAACATCTTTCTGCTAACTGTAGTACACCGCAGCGGGGTGAATCATTAAATGCATTTTTCAGTTTGAACTGCAGCCACTCCTCCCCTACCTTACGAAAGGTGATGACATTAGAGACAGTATCATGCTCAAAACAATAATTATTGTCTTTAAAGTCATCTTTGACTTGTCGTGCCTTTTTCAGCGATAAATCAGGATAAAGCCCCAACTGAATGCGGCGACGTTTTTTTGTTTGTGGATCTGTATAGCGATAGCACCAAGATTTTCTTCCAGTCGGCTCAATCTTCAGGCTAAGTCCATCTTCATCGGATAAAAAACAAGTTTTTTCCTTGCAATGAGCTTGGCGAACTTTAATTTCAGTAAGACTCATGAAATTTAAATGAAACCTATCAGCGGATTGACGAGATCCATTATATCAAAATAGAAGAAAATATATATGATGCGTACACTACGCATCATATATATTTGTAATATATTGTTTTATATATTTAATATTTTAAGTACTTGTATTTTAGTAACCATTATAAGTACCACCTCTTCTTTAAGTTCCCAACAACTCACTTTTTCTGTCATCAATGTTAAATAAGTCTTGTGCTTTAAATTCTTAGATGACCTCCTCTACCCTTTATTATCATTTTTATAAAAGTAACTATATGTACTCATTAAAATTTGTAGAGCTCAAAAACAAAAAAGACCGCTATATAGCAGTCTTTTAACTTAATTAAATAATAATTAATTCATTTTCATCATAAGTGCATAAGCATCACGTTTGTTTTGACGCAATGATTCTATCTCGGACTTCGTCAGCTGTTTTACGAGAGTTGAGGATATACTTTGCTTCCCACTCTGTGAGCCTTTCGAAATCGTACCCGTAAATCGATTTCCACCATGCTTCAAGATTACCATATACATCCCTCAATTGCTGAAGAGTTTCTTTACTTAGAGCTAATTGTGATGAGTATTGTTTACCCGTCAGTGCATATGCTCCAATAACTTTATTCGTCCCAGTTGTTTCAATATGACCTTTTAATGCTGCAAAAGTACCACCTTGGGTCTGGGTATCATCAACAATAATAACACATTTATCATTGTTTATTGTCCCATCAAATGCTGGTGGGTTGGCTAATCTATGCCACCCATCACCGCCAGTTCTTGATACTTTTATAGCTTGAACTATATTCGTATCAACTTCAAGCCCAAGTTTCTTTGCTATAACTGCTGAAGTAGCTAAAGGAATCATATTACGACCGACTGCTTCCTCAGCATGTACAGGTACTATAATAGTTTCCCGACCATCGATAATTCTTTCTAGTTCAGCAATCGCCTCATCCGAAACTAAATCTTTAGCTAAAATATACGCACTTTCAACATCCCCTGCTTTAGCAGCTTCATACATGTAATGAGAGGTTGCATCTCCAAGACCACGGTCAATAACCGTTTTAGGAAACATATTCCAATCTGTGCGATATAACTTCATATTTTTAAATAAGTTTTAATGATGGCTAGCATTAAATTTTACACTAAATTTACCGCTAGCATCTCTTGGATATTATTTTTCGTATCAGGCAGCACTCTCAAAAGCCGTTTGTTTGGACAGTCCCCATGATCATACACGAGGCAGCTTCAAATACTTATGGGCCCATCCTATCCAGTTGTATCTTCTTGCATCACATGAATATTGTATACTCATTTTGACTACTTGAAAATTATGGAACAACGTCAATAAAAACAATAACTCTAGAGTCTTTAGTCGACATTCCTAAAAAGGTAAATTCAACATTTCTTTCCATATCATTTCTTTGTGTCTCTGGATGAACAAAAGAAACATAGCTTATTTCAAAGAATCGGGCTAGGGTTTTTATGCCAATGATTTTGTTCTCTTCATTAGCAATTAAAACATCTAATTCCAGATCAAACTCTTCTAATTATTTAATTAAATCTTTAACTTTCATTTTACTATCAACCTCTATGAATTATTTAAAAAATTAGCACAATGAAACTTGTGAAAAAAATGGATTTGAACAAAATTTTTTAGCAAAAAAAGCATAGCAACCAGAAAAATCTTTCCAGCAATCAACAAAAATATCCCCGTGTGCTTCCAGTTTACAACATTTTGACTACCACACTGCCCACAGTAGTAATAATAGCCTTTGATACGGCCACCGCATTCAGGACAATTTTTATGATTAATGAATAAGTTACTCAACGTCTCTTCTCCAAAATTCTTATTATCAAGTTGTAAGTGAAGATAGCACACATTTATAAAAATGTCTTTTTTAAAACATCAAAAGATGTTATAAAAAAGACATTCGCTACTTTAGGATAACTTTTAAGATGAATTTAAATCTCCTTGATGAAGAATCAATCCAACCTTCTGAACCCACGCCATGTGATTTTTTCAAAGGTGAAAATGCTATCAAAAAAGCTAAACAGTTAGGATTACCTGATCTCGAGTTAGTCAGAAACGCAATTATGATCGGTGATGCTGACTATAGAACAAATACTCACTATAACCGTGCACGCTTTATTGCACGATGGGGAAAAATTGGAGAACAGATTGCTTTACTGCTTCGACAATCTGATCCTGCTTGGATATTCCACAATGACAGCCAGCCAAGAATTGAGAATACAGTAAAGAAAATACAAATTATCTTTATGAGCGGGAATATTGCATTGGGGTTAGCTGATCAAGTTGTATCAGCACACTGTGAAAAAGGATTAATGACATTAAATAATATTAAGGAGAATCAGTCTGCTTATGATGATGAGACAAAATTGAGAACATGGATTTTATACTTTCCTTCAGCATCACATCCAGCCTATAAAGACATTGATATCCCAAATATTCCTTTTGAATTTGCATACCCAACTAGCTTCGTACAGGACTTAAAAGCGAAAAAAATTTCAATTTTACCAAGTGACCATACTTGCAGAATTGCATTTGAAATAGATAATACAGTTCCTGTAAAAACTGATCCTAAGCCAGTATTGGAACCATCTAATGAAATTAAACCAGATGATTTTGATATTCAGCTTGTAGTTTAATCTGAGGTTAATGTGTTTAATAAAGATCGTTTACGTATTGCTAAAGAATTACGAGGACTTAGCAATACCGATTTCGCAGAAAAATTGAGTTGCTCTATCTCTAAGGTAAAGCAACTTTTAGACGTGGATAAAGAAATCAATGAAAATGATCAAGATGATATATGCCGTGTATTAAATTTACCCAAGTCATTCTTTGCAGGTAATGACACACAACCACATGAAACAGACCAAATCTTCTATAGATCGGTTGCTCGTATTAAAGCACAGCATAGAAAAGCTAATGAGGCATATACTCTTTTAGCAATAAATATTAACAAGTACTTAAATCAGAAAGTAAAGTTACCTACTTTTCACCGTCCTGATTTAGATATTACTGAGTTTTTGGGTGAATCTAAGTATGCCGATCACCTAGCGTCAGAGTTGAGAGGTTTATGGGCTTTAGGTAATCAACCGATTAATAACATTGTTTCGTTGTGTGAGCTAAAGGGAATCCGTGTCTTTAGATTACCGACTGAAATTCGAGAAATTGATGCACTATCTTTTTTTGATGATGAAAGTGGTAGCCCTTTCATATTTCTAAATACATTTAAGTCTGCCGAAAGAGCCCGCTTCGATTGTGCACACGAACTTGGTCATATCGTTATGCATACGCATAACAAAAAAATTCGTGTCGAGAAAGATAATCGTGTTCTCGAAACTGAAGCGGATCAATTTTCATCTGAATTTTTAATGCCAACAGATGCATTTCTTTCTACTGCTCCACGCTATTTTTCACTAGAAAATATGATTGAGTATAAAAAGATTTGGCGAACATCCCTGAAGGCTATTAACTATAAAGCTCACAAGCTGGGATTAGTTAGTGATTGGGTTAATCGTAGTAACTCTATAAAGATCAATTCGTTGGGCTACAACATTAATGAACCTGAAGAAACTCATCGAGATGAGAGTTTGATGTTGCCCAAAATTATCTCTGTTTTAGCCTCACAACCATCTTTTGATAAAAATAAAATGCTTGATGAAATTGGAATCTCTGAAGAAGATTTTAATCAATTAACATTTGATGCTTTAGCTAAAGTTGAGCCCCCGAAGAAAAAACATAAGTTATATATTGTCGAGTAATACAAACCTTCCTTAAAAATAATGCGCCTTACGGCGCACTATTTATGCAAAATCCTGATTAATTTTTTTATGACTTCACGCCCAACGTAGTTTTGCATCCCATAAGTCATGACGCGGACATTGACCACAGTGATGATCAGGCGACCAAAGCAGGTTGGATACAGGCGAGTCTTGAGAAGATTAAGAGTACGCCTTTTGCGCTAGAGCCTAAGCACCTGACACACTAGATGTACCCGAAAAGGGGCTAGTGAGACTAACGGACACGTTAGCTGGTGGATATGCGATGCAATTGATCTAAATTAATTTCAAAGCACCAGAACCGGCTCAGTTGTGCCCAAAGCGGATGTTCGCAAAAAATAATCTTCTCTTGATACCGCAGATTAAAGTGGATGTTCGATATGGCCTTTTAAAGGTAGAAAACTTAGTATTTAGACGCCTACCTTCTAGAGAAATAACGCAAATGAATAAAATGCTACCATCAACTTAAAATCATGATATGTCACGGCAAACTTCACACTTTCTAACTGTTGGCATAAACAACATACCATCCATCTACTGAAGTAGAAATTTTTTGAAATGTGCCGATGGTGTATTTTCAAGCATATTGCTACGACAAATAACGTAAAGATTTTTGTAGGGGGTGATCCCTTCAATTTTAACGCTTCTTAGTCGACCACTCTCGCACTCATCGACCACAGACGAAGAGATCACCAATGAAATACCCAAGCCTGCCTGTACTGCCCGTTTAACCGCCTCTGTGCTTCCAAGCTGCATAGATACACCAATAGAATCTGCCACGCTTCCGAAAAAATGCTGTAACAGACGCCCTGTGCCGCTACTTGTTTCTCCCCCCAGCAATTTCTCTCCCTTCAGCCAATCTAATGGAATACTCGCCAATTTGGCCCACGGATGCTCCACCGGCACAATCACAGCTAGTTCTTCACTTCGCCAAACGCATGCATCAAATCCCTCTCGTTGATCCCACCATTCCATAATGGCCACATCGACTTCAAAGTTTTCCAGTTTTTTCACAATGGTAAGATTATCGCCAATGACTACATCAAAATTGCAAGTTGCTGTTTTCTTGAACCGCCTCAAGTGCGGTGGCAATACATAGATGCCGATATTCGAGCTCGCGCCTATTACAAGACGATTTGTGTCGAATAATGCGCACGCTCTGGATCCGGTGCGCACTAGGTTTTCCGCATAAGGCAAAAACACTTTGCCTTCCTCTGTGAGCGTACAACCTGCGTTGTTTCGCACAATCAGATTGACACTCAGCGACTCTTCTAGGCGCCTAACATGCTGAGTCACAGCTGACTGTGAGAGCCCTGTGTGCTTGGCTGCTTCACGAAAGCCACCCCGATTCACGACAGCCAGAAAAGTAACTACGCGTTCAAGATTGATCAATTAACGCCTTCCAAAATTGGATTATTGATAGCATCGGATGGCCTTTGGCCGGTCAGTGCCTGTAAGATATTATTGGCTGCTAGTTTCTCGATTTCGAAACGCACGTCGTCGACCGCAGACCCCAAATGTGGGGTGAAAAATGTTTGCGCTGTATTGGTCAGTAACTCCTGCGGAATAGCTGTTGGCCTATCAACACGGATCCACTCTTCCAATTCGAAAACATCTGCCGCATAACCCGCCAATTTTCCAGATTCAAGTGCTTCGGCAACAGCTAATTCATCGACAACTGAACCACGACACGCATTGATCAAGTAGCTTCCTGTGCGCATTGTGCCAATTGTTTCTGCATTCAATAAGTGCAAAGTTTGCGGCGTCATTGGCAGCATAGGTACAACAAAGTCACTGCTACTTAATAATTCATCGAGACTCACCTGTCGTGCATTCCAGGCCTTTTCCTGCTCTTGATTCAAGGCGATGTCATCGCAATAAAGCACCCGCATATCAAAACTCGATAAGCGCTTCGCAATCGCTCGCCCGACCGCACCCATACCGATGATTCCGAGTGTGCGTCCTGTTAAACCCGTTCCGTATAGTTCCGGTCTCCACCCGTTAAATCCGTGAGTTCGGATACGGCGATCCCCCTCGGCCAGATGGCGAGTCAGGCCAAGAAGCAATCCAATTGTCAGCTCCGCCGTTGGGATGGTCAGAAGGTCCGGCACGATGCTGAACCAAATACCACGGCGGGTACAAGCATCGACATCAAAGTTGTCATAGCCTTTGAGTGCTGCACCTACAATCTTCAATTTAGGGCAGGACGCAAGAAAATCATCATCGATACTGTCAGGCATGAATACCATCAGTGCGTCAGCATCCTTTGCTCTCTCCAGCAATTCTGCGCGCGACATAGTATCGCGGGTCATGTTGGGAACGACATCCGCAACAGATTGTAAATAATCGATAATTTCAGGATGAACCCAGTGGGTAAGAACTATTTTTTGTTTCATGTGGACCCTCATGTGTATACCGGATTTTTTATATGGGTTAGCTACTTGAACTTGCGACGCAAGAATGAACTGAATGTATCAACTAGCGTCACCATCCCAAGAATGACCAGCAATATCGCGGATACTTCTTGGTATTGCATAAGACGCAGCGATCCTATCAACTCGAAACCTATACCGCCGGCACCGACCATTCCCATCACCGTTGAGGCGCGAAAATTGTATTCCCACCGATAAATCGCGGTGTCGGCCATTTGCGGTAATACTTGCGGAAAAATGCCATGAAATATCACTTGTAGCGGGCTGCAACCTGCGGCCTGCGCAGCTTCAACTGGTGCTTGATCTGTATGCTCAATCGCTTCCGCAAAAAACTTAGCGATCATGCCGATTGAGTGCAGGCCTAATGCCAACACACCCGGCAGTGCACCAAAGCCGACAGCTGCCACGAAAACTATACCCATAATAAGCTCAGGAACAGATCTCAACACATTTAACAGAGCACGCGCAGCCTGATAGACCGCTGGATGTGGACTGGTATTGCGTGCAGCCAAAATACCCAAGGGCACGGACAAAAGCACAGCGATGGCGGTTCCAGCAATACTCATGGCTAAGGTATCGAGCACTGGCTTGACCCATGCTCTCCACTCACTAAAGTTGGGAGGGAACATCTCACCAATGAGACTAACAAGACTTGGCACGCCTTCGCCTAAACGCTCACCATCAAATAGACCAACGTAATACCAACATCCGACGACAATAGCTAAAATCAATATCACATACCTAACTACTCGATTCCAGCTTTGGCGCTGCTCTGACAATATGGCTTCGAAGTTCGTATTCATTGTAGAGACCTCAAAAAATTAGAACTTGGAAAAATCTAGCTTTAGCAAACTACCTAAATCACGCACGACATCGTAATCCTTATCTGTTACAGGCCCGAATCCTTCAGCCTTGAATGGTTTCAACACGTTCGGATCTTTCAAATCGAGGAAGGCAGCACGAATTTTTTCTTTAAGCTCTGGTTTTAAGTTAGAGCGCATAGCCCATGGGTACTGAGGAAACGGTTTTGACTCCGCTAAGACCTTCACTTTGTTTAGATCGATCAAGCCGCTCAGAACGAGCGATTTGAAAATGGGCTTGCTCAGACCACCGGCCTGCGCGTGTCCATTCTGAACTGCCATCGCCACTGCATCGTGAGCGCCTACGAAATGCTCCTTGTAATCCGTTCCGGCAAATAATCCTTTATCAGCAAGCATTGATTTGGGGATCAGGTGGCTGGATGTAGAGGCCTTGTCACCCCAGGCAACGGCTTTTTTCTTGATATCTGTGATGTTGTTGATGCCCGCCGCCTTATTCACAATTAGCACTGACTGATAAGTTGTTGTGCCTTTTTGTTGCATTGCTGCAAATGGTTCAATCTTACTTTTCTGTTTGGCCAATACATAAGACAAGGGCCCAAAATATGCAAGATCAATACGACCGAACCGCATTGCTTCAATCATTGATGAATAGTCAGTGGTAACAATAAGCTCAATCTTTTTGCCCAGAGCTTTTTCAAGATACATCTCTAGAGGCTTATTATTTTTAATGACGGTTGATGCATTTTCATCAGGCAAGAGAGCAACTTTTAATGTGCCGGGGTCAGGATTAGGTGCGGCATATGTGACACTACCTAAGAGGCTAAACAATATTAGAGCCAGTACAGCGAATAGCTTTTTCATGGTTATTTCTCCTCAGTTCTTAAGTTAAACAATGGTTATGAGTAATATTTGGAATGTTTGAATTCAATTGCGCTTTTTGTTCATAGAGTTCAGTTACATGCGTTTGTGTCAGAGCCGCTGGTATTGCATCGAACACAACCTTGCCATGAGCCAGACCGACGATTCGGTCAGCATAGCGTTTAGCGAGATCGACTTGATGTAGGCTGACTACAGCGGTTATGCCGTCTTCTTTGCATATCTGGTGTAAGAGCGCCAAGACTTTGTTGGCGGTTGCTGGATCAAGGCTTGCCACAGGCTCGTCTGCCAAAACAAGTGCCGGTCGCTGCGCTAATGCCCGAGCTATACCCACGCGTTGTTGCTGACCGCCACTTAACTCATCCACTCGTGAGAGTGCTTTGTGAAGTAGCCCAACGCGGTCAAGGCTGTGTAATCCAATAGATTGATCCTCCTTCGATAGAGGAAAAAGAGTACGAAGCGTCGAGTGATAACCTAGTCTACCCATTAGCACATTTTGCAAAACAGAAAGTCGACCAATTAATTGATGCTGCTGGAATATCATGCCAGTACGCCGACGATGCTCTTGCAATATTTTTTTGTCCAACAATGAACCTAACATTGTAATGTTTATATTGCCGTTAGTGGGTTTTTGCATCAGGTTAAGACAACGGAGCATTGTTGATTTGCCTGCACCAGAGGCACCGAGCAACACTGAAAACTGTCCCTGTTGAAACGTGAGTGAAGTTGGATGCAACGCAATCATTTGTCCGTACTGGACGGTAATATTTTGAAGTTGAATCATTGCTGCCAGACCCTCGTTGTTGTAATCAATCTTTATTTTTGATTACGAAATCAGATAATGAGGTGAGCATAACGACTCAATGTTACAGTTTTATTGCGAGCAATTAGCAATCGCACTCAAACGCTTGGCTATAAGACTTCCAATTGGTATGCAGTGAGGCGCCGGTAATTGGCGGAGCTAGCTGGGAGGGGTTTAGCAGGATTTTAAGGCACACCCTGGCGTCCGCTTCTGGCCGAACGCAGCTGGAAGGCTCAAAATAGGTCGAGACACATTAAAATTACGTCACTACTCATAAGTGGCGATTATGTAAAATCGTTTGCGTGGCTTTTAACCTACTACTAATCAATACAGAGAGTGCTGTGGATAAGTGTCTTTACGGATTCCTTTTACTACAGACTCGTTGAAGTTGTAGCAAAACTCGAAGTACAAATATTTTATTTTTGGTGATGCGCGGCTATTTGAAAAGTAGCGAAGTTGTTGCGCTTTAGTGAGCTGGAATTTGAATAGCAGCATGAAATATGTTTGTTATTTGGACCGCTTTAATGGGTAAAATTCGGCTGGGAGTTTCGCTACAGCCTCGTTAGGCATGGCCATGAAAATATTCCTAGATAGTAATATTGTTAGGCACTCTGCAACTACATATCGCACTATGGATATCTATTTTGGCGGGGGTAACGCATCATTGTCATATCGTCGAAACAGGCAATGAGTCTTGGCGCTTTAAAGAATCGAGTACCAAGGGAATTGCAACAAAGCGAACTAAACCACGACAAACCAAAATAGATCAGGAGGAGTTAGCCATCAATTAATTGAGTTTCACGACTGTAATATTTTAACAACTACGTGGGTCAATTTTAGATGCAAATAGTGGGTCAGTTTTTAGTGACATTTGACAATTGCAGCGTTAAAGTGAACGGATAGCGCGAAGAATGCGGCCATAAAAATAAGTGTGCCGAGCAGACTCATAAGGGCAGGGAGATGCTTTTTAATTTCGTTTTTGTAAATCGTTATTTTGATATGCAACATATGGATCAATCCTGATAAATTAGGCAATACCTGCATGTCAATGCAGATTCATTTTATACGCCAGCAACCCCTTGCTGGCGTTTTTTTTATGGGACTAACCATACCTGTTAATTCTGACAGGTAGTCTCCATAAATCAATCAGTTTTTTCTAGACTAAATTCTTCAGCCGCTTTGTAGTCCGCTTTGATCTTTTGCAATGCCTGAACCATTACAAACCCTGACTGTTCAGCATAGTCACGCACGTATTTTTCGGTAATTTCAGGATGATTTACCGTGATCTCTTTGAATAGCACCGACTCAAAACCCGCAAGCGCGGATATGTTTCGAGGTGGTTTAGGTTTACTGACTTTCTTATGCTCAATTACTGGCTTTTTAGGCACAAAAAAGAATTTTAGCGCATGGACAGTACGTCCTCGCTTCACCTGTTCGTAAGTCACGGTGTAATCGGTGTGTTGATTGATCTGTTCTAGTGCCACATCAACAACCCGTTTTTTTAGATCGAAGATTCGATCATATTTTTCATCAAGCTGGAACATTATTTTTATTTCATTTAACTCTAATGTTCTGTTTCCAATGGAGCGATATTGCATAAAAAGTTCATAAAAACGAATCGCATAAACACTGGTCATTTGCTGAATATATTTACGGTCGTAAGTCGTAAACGGATTATCTTTATTGAATACGGTAAACATGTAAATCACTTCGGCAGGGAATGAAACGTCTATCTGCCCCATGCCATTTTTATACTCCAAACGATACACCCAGCGGCATTTCACAGGATTACCCGCACCACTTGTATAACTAAAATAGCGACCAAAAAGACGATCTACAGCATCCTGCAATCCCTCATAAGCAGTATGGCTTTCAATGCCGCATTCTCGCGCAAATTCGTCCGCCCTAATGGTTAGAACTTCTCCTTCCTTCAAATTTTGCTGTCGCGCTAGACCGCTAGCATGGATGAAAAGTCGCTTTTCAGTGAGCGTCATGCCGTGTATCGCTTCGACCAATTTATTGCTTTGTGCAACGGTACTTAAACCGTATTTCTTTTCCTTAGCCATTAAACGCATCCGTTAAACTATAGCGTTATACTGACTTAATAAAACATTGTCGTCAATAGGTCGGAATCTGTCGTCTTTAAGGTCGGAATCTGTCGTCTTTAAGGTCGGAATCTGTAGTCTTATGGACGCTGTAATCGTTACACTGCAATGGTTACAGGCTGGCTAAAAGCTTTAAAAGCTTTAAAAGCTTTAAAAATATATAAAAGAAATCGCAAAATAATTTAGATCAAAAGCGAAAAAATAGAGCGGCTTTTGAGAAGAAAAACAATGAAATTGCTGTGCCGATTTTCAGCAGAAAATTGGATGCTTTTGAGGAATCAGGAACGAAGAATCACACCCCTCAAAAAAGGGGTGTGATTGGAGAACTACAGAGCAGCAAAAATATGCTGTCCTGTAGACCGAAGTTTTACTGGCATTGCCAACTCAACTTTGGATTTGTACCGCATTACCACAAGTCTCTTAAAACTCAACATCCGCCAAGACGTTGATTCAGGTGAGCTGTCCAGGCCCACCTATTTGGTTTTTCTAGTGCTTCGTACCGCCTTACACCAACAACTTTGGCTTTCGCTCATCAATCGCTTACGTTTTTATTCGCTCGAAATTGACTCAAACGCTACTGACCAAATCTCCCACACTGTAAAATTCACTTATGCCCGATTCAAGATCGGTTTTGGTGAATACGGCTTAAAGTTCACTTGCCAAAGCGAACATATGGCAACCCAGTGTATGAAATGGATGACATTAAAGCTTCGGTTCGGCTTTATGTGGCCAGAGCCGTGAAACGAATGCGGGAAGATGGCTCAATCTGCAAGATGATCGGCGTGTATATCCAAACCAGTCGCTTTGATAAGACAGAGCGCTACTCGCCTTACATCGTCGTTCAAATGCATGAGCATACGGATGATCTACTGCTCATCACCAAGGCCGCGATGAAAGGCATCGATCAGATATTTAAGAAAGGCTTTAAGTATAAAAAGGCGGGAATCGTGCTGCTCGAAATTACAGATCAATCCAAGTTTGTGCCCGATCTATTCACGGACTATTCACATAAGCAAGAGCGAGAAAGGCTTTCAGATGCCATCGAAGCCATCAGTGAACGGTTTGGGAAGAATCTCGTCACGCTAGGCATTGCCAACAATAAAGAAGCCACATGGCACATGAATCAAAACCTTAGATCACCTTCGTATTTAACCAAATGGTCTGACTTACCAAGAGTAGGATAAAAACATGCACTTATTTAAATTAACTGACGAACAACTCGCACAAATTCTTATCCCGAAACGATTTGTACCACCTACTCCACCTGAACATGAAGGCAAGAATATGGTCTATGTATTTGATAGTGAGGATAAGTTTGAACTGACTTATGATGAGCTGGTGGAAATCATTAGCAAAGCTAGAATGGCTGGTCCGAAGTTGATACCTGTCTTAGGCACCGTGAATTAAATTGTGCAGTGTTCGCACGCCACTTGAAACATAACTTGATTGGAAATGAATTTGGGCTGAGAAAAATTCAGTTCAAATTTAACCTGACGGGCACACTAAAAAATGGGTAATTGTCAGATCGAGTTTGGACTACAACACTTTAGCTCATCGATTTACCAAAGTGCTAATCTTTACACTATTGTCTAAAATCCAGTGACCAAATTGTGATGCTAAAGCTTTTAAATTCCCTTTATTATGAATCAAAGTTAGTATGATGCTTTTCATAAAGACAGTTTACTTATAACCAGAGAGATTTTTAAACAATTCCCCTTTTAGTTTGCTTAGGCTATTTCAACCAGAGTTCATCTTTTTGCATCATTTTTAACATTAAATTAAATATAACCAGCGGAGTAACATTTTTTTTGTTAGAGCCGACAACTCTTTGAAAACTAAATTTAACGGTTCGCTCAGGAGCATCCAAATTAACTGGGTAGTTTTGTTTTTCTAAATACAGATGATCTCCTAACATTGGCTCTATACCAGTAATAAAATTAACAATTTGTTGCTCATCACCTTTCATTCGGCATTGAAAATGTAGAAAATTCTTACGCAGTTTTCCAAATAATAATAATATTTTAAGCGCCTTAACCATGTTCTTTTCTTTCAGTGCATCTTGCTGCCTATCATCTTTATAATGAAAATCAAGGAGAGGAATTATTTCATCTGGACGAGTCAGTTTTTTAGCCTTTTCGTAAAGTTCATCAAACCAACTCTCTTCTAAATTCTTACTATAAACATAATTCGTTTTTAAATTAAATTTTTGGCGATCCATCCATTTAGTGCTCATCCATTGACATCGTTGCATCCATTCTTGAGCTTGGGTATCTTCGCTTAAACGACCTTCTCTAAAACTTATCAAACGTTGAAAAGGTGTCAGAGTACTCTTCTCTATACTAAACTTCTTTTCTTGTCGGCCAGCCATCGTAACTGGCTGTGTTTGCTGATAAGAATTAAACCATTTCTGCTGCTGAGTATAACGATTTAGGTTTATGTAGTCTGTACTTGACTTCACTGGACTAAAACACTGTTCTAATACTTTTTTTGAAATGATACACGGCGAATTATAAATTCGATCGACTGCTAATAAATCCAAAACATGAAGGTAATTTGAAGCCGTTTGCTCAATACTGCTATGCCCCATCCAAGAGGCGAGCACCTGCCATTTATGTTGAATAATCTCTTCTTGAGCACGTGCTTTCATACCAAACAATAAATCCCTCATCTTTTTTGCTTTTACCCAAGGACAATCTGTGTAGGTCTTGATCATTTCTTTTGAACCGAGCAAAGTTATTGCTAGATAGTTAGCAGCACTGTGGCGTAATGTATGAAAACTAAAGCCATGATGCATACCTAATATTTGACTAAACAAATCTACTGTAATTTTGCTGATACATTGATCAGTTAATACACGATGATTCACACTAAAAAGTAGATCATCCTGCTGATTAACCAAATATTGCTCATAACGATGTTGTATGTAACGTTGTACTACTAAAAACTCATGTTCTGACAATGCAATTTTCAATGGTATTTGACGATTCGCACTTCGCGTTTTCAGACGGCGATATGAATTGTCTTGGATATGAAGCGTGATATTATTAAAAACTGTATTTTCTTTTTCTTTATAAAGTAGCTCTGGGCAAATAATATCTTGTATTTTAAGACAACGAACTTCATTTAATCGAAGTCCAGTTCTATAACTTAGTAAATACATCAGCTTTAAACAACTCAGATGATCGACCCACTCTGATGCCGTTGGCTCTTGACTTAAATTTTCTAGTTTTTCCCTCTGTACACGACAAATTTCATAGGACCC